>SXHT01000172.1 GCA_005773095.1 Planctomycetaceae bacterium | reverse complement strand
GTTCTGAGGATCGCCATCAACGTTTTTTTGATGAGCGCTCGTGTCCTGCTCGGGCCGTTTGCCGGGTTGCTCTTCTGCGGGTACGATCCGGGGATCGCCGTGGGAACTTCCACGAGGCTGGCTGCGTCTGTAGAACAAGAGCGTTCCCCGGGCAACGAGAGGGGGACTGGCGCACTTTCACTTTCATACGAGCGTAACTCATGGCGACTAAGCGGATTCTTTCGTGGCTGGTCGGCCTGGCCACTCTGGCAGGATTCTCGGCAATGGTCTATTCCGAAGCGGCCGCCCCGCCCGATCGCGGCGCGGTGCAAAAACTCTACAACGACGGCAACTACAAGGACGCCTTCGCAGGCTTTCGGGCGCTCGCGCTCGATCCCAACGATGATCCCAAGCAGGTTGGTCAAGACCTGAATATGGCCATCCAATCGTTGCGCAATCTCGGCCGCAACAATGAAATCGACGAGTTTCGCGAAGCCGTCGTGGAAATCCACGGCAAGAATTGGCGGCTGCTTGAGTCGGCCGCCAACACGCTCGTTTACGGCGAAACGTATGGCTTTATCATTGCCGGCAAGTTTGAGCGCGGCCCGCACCGCGGCGGCGATGGCCGGATGGTCAATAGTTACGAGCGCGACCGTGTGCGGGCTATGCAGTTGATGCAGCAGGGTCTGCTGCAGGCACTCAAGGACGACGATCGGAGCGGCGCCAGCCAGTTCCTGCTGAACTTCGCCCAAATGCTGCTGGGCAATCGTGGCTACAACGACGCCTGGCGGTTGCAGTACCTCACCCCTCTCAACGAGCTGCCCGACTACGAGGACGGCTGGTACGGTGGCGGCGGACAATCCTCGGGCGCGCCGGTGGATGCCGAGGGGAATCCCGTCTATTACAAGGTGCCCAAGAGCTACGATGCGGCCGAGAGCGATGGCCAGCGCTGGCGCTGGTGCCTCGTGCAGTCGTCGGAGGTCGATTCCAGCAAGCTGAACACCGCCCGCTGGCATTTCGCGCAGTTTCTGATGAACCAGTTTGGCGTGCAGACGATGGCCCAATACGGCGGTTTCTGGGGGCGCATGGAAGAAGACGACACCAAGAAAACGGAGAGCGGCGCCTTCGCGATGCATACGTTGGCCGAGGACGAAACGATCGCCCGGCTGGCCACGGGCGTCAAGCGATTCAAGCTGCCCGAGGAATTCAACTACCTCAAGGTGTTGTTTTCCATCGCCGACAATCCCGCGACCGGCTACGGCGACCAGTCGCTCGACACGCTGGCCGGCGAGTTCAGCAATCGCCGACAATATCCGCGCTCGGCAGAAATTTGGCGGCGGGCGATTCAAGAGTATGGCCCAGGTCCCAACAACAGCCGGCAAATGCAGCTTGAGCAGATTGTGGGGAACTGGGGTCGGTTTGAGCCGATCAGCACGCAGCCGGCCGGCCAGGGACCCTCGATCGAGTTTCGCTTCCGCAACGGCAAGCGGGTGTCGTTGGAAGCGCATGGCATCAAGGTCGACAAGCTGCTCGCGGACGTGAAGGCATATCTTAAGACGCGGCCCAATCAGCTCAATTGGGAGCAAATGAACATCGGCGACATCGGCTACCGCCTGGTGCAGAAGAATGAGCAGCAGTATCTGGCCGAGAGGGTCGCCAGTTGGGAATTGGAACTGGAGCCGCGCGAAAAACATTTCGACAAGCGAATTACGGTTAGCACGCCGCTGCAGAAGGCAGGCGCCTACCTGATTAGCGCCAAAATGGCCGACGGCAACGTAAGTAAGATTGTGCTCTGGGTGGCGGACACGGCGATCGTCAAAAAGCCGCTCAAGCAGGCGACGTTTTACTATTTGGCCGATGCGGTTTCGGGCCTGCCGATCGAAAAGGCCAATCTCGAGTTCTTCGGCTGGCAGCAAAAGCACATCAAGGACAACACCTTCCAGCTCAACACGCTCAACTTCTCGGAATTCACGAACGCCGACGGGCAGATCAACACCACCAACAAGAACCAGCCGCAAGATTATCAGTGGGTCGTCATCGCCCGAACGGATCAGGGCCGGCTGGCTTACTTAGGCTTCACGAACGTCTGGTATCAGGACTGGCACGACCATGAGTACAACCAGACCAAGGTGTTCACGATCACCGATCGACCCGTCTATCGGCCGAGCCAGACGGTGAAGTTCAAGTTCTGGATTCGCCATGCCAGGTACGACCAGGAAGACACGTCGAGTTTTGCGAATCAGGATTTCAACGTCGAACTGCACGACCCGATGGGCACGAAGGTGCTCGAACGAAAATTCCACAGCGACGAGTATGGCGGCTTTGAAGGCGAGTATGCCTTGCCTGCCGACGCCAGGCTGGGCGTCTACCAGGTATTGGTCACCGGCATGGGCGGCGGCAATTTCCGCGTCGAGGAGTACAAGAAGCCCGAGTTCGAAGTCACCGTGAAGGCCCCTACCAGGCCGGTCATGCTGGGCGAGAGGATCTCCGCCACGATCAACGCCAGGTATTACTTTGGCGCGCCGCTGACGAAAGCCAAAGTGAAGTACAAGGTGATGCGGTCAAGCTACAGCAACACCTGGTATCCAATCGGCCGTTGGGATTGGTTTTATGGCAAGGGCTATTGGTGGTTCGCGTGCGATTACGATTGGTATCCCGGCTGGAATCAGTGGGGTTGCCGACGGCCGATCGCCTGGTGGTGGCCCGGCCAGGCCCATGTTCCGCCAGAAATGGTGGCCGACCGCGAAGTGGAAATCGGTGAAGACGGCACGGTCGATGTTGAGATCGATACTCAGATCGCCCGCGAGATCCATCCCGACCAGGATCACTCCTACACGATCACGGCCGAGGTGGTTGATGAGTCTCGCCGCACGATCGTCGGCCAGGGCAACGTGCTCGTGGCCCGAAAGCCCTTCAAGGTGTTCGCCTGGGTGGATCGTGGACATTACCGCGTGGGCGATCTGATTCGGGCCGACTTCCAGGCGCAAACGCTCGACCAGCAGCCGGTCGAAGGCGCCGGTGCGCTCAAGCTCTACAAGATCAGTTATCACAAAGAGGGCAAGCCAATTGAAAAGGTTGCCCAGACGTGGGACCTGAATACGGACGCGCAGGGTCACGCCTCGCAGTCAATGAAGGCGTCCCAGGCAGGGCAATATCGTCTGTCGTACACGGTGACCGACAAGGCCGGACACACCATCGAAGGCGGCTATCTGTTCACCGTCATCGGCGCAGGCTTCGACGGCAAGGACTTCCGCTTCAATGAGCTGGAGCTGATTCTCGACAAGAAGGAATATGCGCCGGGCGACAAAGTGCAGTTGATGGTTAACACCGATCGCGCGAACACGGCGGTGCTGCTCTTCGAACGGCCCTCCAACGGCATTTACTTGCAGCCCAAGCTATTGCGAATCGAGGGCAAGAGCACGGTCGAGGCCATTGAGATCGCCCGGCAAGACATGCCCAATGCCTTTGTGGAAGCCGTGACGATTCACGAGGGCAAGGTGTTCTCCGAGACGCGCGAGATCATCGTGCCGCCGGAAAAGCGCGTGCTGGATGTGGCGATTCTGCCGTCGGAAAAAAACTATCTGCCAGGCCAGGAGGCCAAGGTGAAGCTGAAGCTGACCGACTTCTTCGGTAAACCTTTTGTGGGTTCCACCGCGCTGACGATTTACGACAAGAGCGTGGAGTACGTCGCGGGTGGCTCGAACGTGCCGGAAATCAAAGAGTTTTTCTGGAAGTGGCGGCGATCGCATCAGACGCACACCGAATCGTCGCTCGATAAGTGGGGCCACAACTTGACGCTTCCCAATCAACCCGGCATGGGCGATTTGGGGATCTTCGGTGCGGGCGCGGTCGAAGAACTGGAGGAGCTGGATCGCGATCGCGCGGGGGACAAAGGGGCAAATTTCGGCAGGCAGAATCGCTCGCAACTTGCAGCGATGGGTGCACTACAAAAATCGGCGGCCCCCGGCGCACCTGAACGGGCAGCGTTCGCGGCTCGGGAACTTGCGCAGGACGGCATCGCAGCCAACGCGCTCGCCGACGAAAAGAGCGGATCGGGCGGCGGCGGAGATCCTGGTGCTGCCGAGGCGCCGCTGGTCCAACCCACGCTGCGCAGCAGTTTCGCCGATACCGCGCTCTGGGTCGGTTCGTTAAAAACGAACGAACGAGGCGAGGCGGAGGTTTCGCTCAAAATGCCCGAGAACCTCACCACCTGGAAGATTCGCGTCTGGGGCATGGGGCACGGCACCAGAGTCGGCCAAGGCGACACCGACATCATCACGCGCAAGAACCTGATCGTGCGCCTGCAAGCACCGCGGTTCTTCGTGCAAAAGGACGAGGTCGTGCTCTCGGCCAACGTTCACAATTACCTCGACAAGAAAAAGCGGGCCAGGGTCGTGCTGGAGTTGGACGGCGGTTTGCTCCAGCCAATGGCGGAGTTGACCAGGACCGTTGAGATTTCCGCCGGCGGCGAACAGCGCGTCGACTGGCGCGTGAAGGTGATCGAGGAAGGCGAGGCGGTGGTCCGCATGAAAGCGTTGACCGACGAAGAGTCGGACGCCATGCAGCAAAAGTTCCCCGTGTATGTGCACGGCATGCTCAAGACGGAGTCGTACGCCGGCGCCGTCCGGCCCGAGAAGGATGGCCAGAAGTTCGAAATTCGCGTGCCCAGCGAGCGAAGGATCAACCAGTCACGACTGGAGATTCGCTATAGCCCGACATTGGCCGGCGCCATGGTGGACGCACTCCCCTACCTGGTCGACTATCCGTACGGTTGCACGGAGCAGACGCTGAATCGTTTCCTGCCCACGGTCGTCACGCAGAAGATTCTGCTCAACATGGGCCTTGATCTGAAGGCGATTCAAGAAAAACGCACGAACCTCAACGCCCAGGAAATTGGCGACGATGCGGAGCGTGCCAAGGGTTGGCAGCGTTACAACCGCAACCCCGTGTTCGACCAGGCCGAAGTGCAATCGATGGTGAAGGCCGGTGTGCAAAAGCTCACGGACATGCAGCTTTCGGACGGCGGCTGGGGCTGGTTCAGCGGTTGGGGCGAGCAGTCCTGGCCCCACACCACGGCTTACATCGTGCATGGCCTGCAAATCGCCAAGGCAAATGATGTGGCCCTTGTGCCCGGCACGCTGGAGCGGGGCATCGAATGGCTCAAACGCTATCAGGAAGGGGAACTGCAAAAGCTTCGCAACGCCGACGGCAAGAAGCAGCCTTGGAAACAGTTCGCCGACAATCTCGACGCCTTCGTGTACATGGTGCTGGTGGATGCCGACGTCAAGAACGATGCCATGAAGGACTTCTTGTATCGCGATCGCATCAAGTTGGCTGTCTACACCAAGGCCATGTTCGGCATCGCCCTGCATAAACAAGGCGACGCCAAGAAGCTGGCGATGATCATGAAGAATATCGGCCAGTTTGTTGTTCAGGACGACGAGAATCAGACGGCGTACCTCAAGTTGCCCGAAGGGAACTATGGGTGGTACTGGTACGGCAGCGAGTACGAAGCCCAGGCGTACTTTCTCAAGCTCTTGGCGCGCACCGACGCGAAAGGTGAATTGGCATCCCGGCTGGTGAAGTATCTGCTCAATAACCGCAAGCATGCCAGCTACTGGAACTCGACCCGCGACACGTCGATCTGCATCGAGGCGTTGGCCGAGTACCTCAAAGCCAGCGGCGAGGACAAGCCCGACATGACCGTCGCCATCTGGATGGATGGCAAACAGCGGAAGGTGGTCAAGATCACGGCCGCCGACCTGTTCACATTCGACAATCGATGGGTGCTCGAAGGTGACGCCGTGGAAGACGGAGTACACACAATCGAGTTCAAGAAGGTCGGCCAGGGGCCGCTCTACTGGAATGCGTATCTTACTAACTTCACGCTCGAAGATCCGATCACCAAGGCCGGTCTGGAGATCAAGGTCAATCGCAAAGTGTACAAGCTTTCGAAAAAAGACAAGAGCATAAAAGTCGCCGGAGCGCGCGGCCAGGCCGTCGATCAGAAAGTGGAAAAGTACCAGCGCCAGGAGGTGCCCAACCTGGCGATGCTCAAGAGCGGCGATTTGGTCGAGATCGAACTGGAGATCGACAGCAAAAACGACTACGAGTACCTGATATTCGAGGACATGAAGGGGGCCGGCTTTGAGACCGTGGACGTCCGCAGCGGCTACAACGGCAATGATCTGAACGCCTACATGGAAATTCGTGACAACCGCGTGACGTTCTTCAGTCGAGCCCTGGCCCGCGGCAAGCACAGCGTGGCCTACCGCATGCGAGCGGAAATCCCCGGCACGTTCAGCGCACTACCTGCCAGAGCAAGTGCCATGTACGCCCCGGAACTCAAAGCCAATTCCGACGAAATCAAGCTGCAAATCGAAGACTGATCGCCACCTACGCCTGGAAGGAACTGCCGCAGCCGCACGTCTTCACGGCGTTCGGATTGTCAAACTTAAATCCGCGACCGCCAATCTCGTCCTGAAAATCCAGCGTCGTGCCATCCAGAAACAAGGCGCTCTTCTTGTCGACCACCACGGGAATCCCGTGTTGCTCGGTTCTTGAATCCGTTTTCTCGTCGAAACTCTCGTCAAAACCCAGGTTGTAGCTGAAGCCGCTGCAACCGCCCCCCTGGATTTGCACGCGAAGCGCCACGGCTTCCGAAAAATTCTGCTCGGCCTTCACCCGTTGCACCTCTTTTGCGGCCCGCTCGGTAAGTATTACGCCCATGCCCATTTCTCCAGGAAAAAGTGTGAAGCTTCTCGCAACTGCGACTAGGTAAATTATACAACGTACGGGCAAAAAGAAAGAGGCCAGCCGTAACCGTTCATGGGACGGGAACTGGCTCATTTTCCCGGCGAATTCGCGCAAGGTGCGTCGTTCTGTCAGGAGGTTGTCCAACGTGGTTCCCGGGAAAATGTGCCTTTTCCCCCCGGCTGGCCCGTCAACGGTTACGGCCAGCCAATGCCTGATTAGCACAATTTGGGCCGTCTTTACGTAAAAAAAACGGCCCAGAACCGGCATCCTTGCCGACCGACTCGGTCGCCCCGATAATCCAGCCGCAACCCGTGTCTCCCTTTACGTCACCGATAGACCATGTCCGATTCGACCTTGACGCTTGGCCGCAATCAGAATCAGGCGATTGGAATTGGCCACTATGCGATCAACTTCCTGTCCGGCCGCTGGGGACCGCCTTCCCGGCGCGCGCTGGCTCAGGTCGAACGATTCCACCTGGATAGTATCGCCTGTGGCGTATCGGCACTGGCCTGCCGAACGAATGCTCCCCGATTGCTCCGCCAAGAGGCGCTTGAGTACACCGTGAATGACCCCCACGCGGGCGTGCCTCTGTTTGGTTCCAGGGTCAGGGTCATGCCCGAGAAGGCGGTCGTGGCCAATGCGTCGGCGGTGCGTGAGTGGGATTCCAACGGGACCAACTTTGGATACAACCCGTCGCGTGGCGCCACGCGAGGGGAGTTCGGCCACAACGATTTATATCCCGTCGCGATCGCCGCTGCGCAGCTGTCGGGGCTGGACGGTCATCAGGCGCTCTTGGCAATGCTCCTGCTCGATGAAATCCGCGGCCGTCTGGCCGAAGTCTTCGGGTTGAAGAACTACAAGATCGACCACGTCCTGCACGGAGCAATTGCGTCGGCAGCCACCTACGGCGCGGTGTTGGGCGCTACGCCGGAGCAGATTGAATCGGCCATCGGCATGGTGGTGGCGCACTACGTTCCATTCCGTGCAATTCGGCACGGTGCGCAACTCTCCGACTCGAAAGGGGCATCCGCGGCGATCTCAGCCGAAGTGGCGGTGCTGAGCATGAAACGAGCGATCCGCGGCTTCCTGGGCCCGGCCGACATATTCCGCAATCCAGAAGCGATCTTTTGCTTGTTCGAAAAACCGGCGCAGCCCAATGCCAGTCCTTTTGACCTGCACTTGGAAACAAGCGGCGACGACTTTGCCGTGATGGGAATGCACTTCAAGCTGGGGCTGTATGAACATCAATCGGCGGGTGCGATTCAGGGACTGATCGATCTACTCACACGACATCCACAGCTCCTGCTTGCCGAGGAGGCCATCGAGTCGATGCGAATTACCATCTACGAACCAGCCTTCAGCATCATCGGCGATCCCGCCAAGCGCGATCCGCGCACGCGGCAAAGCGCAGACCACTCGATGGTTTACATCATCGCCACGCTGCTTCGAAAGGCATTGCAGAATCGGCAGGTGGGTTGGAAGGAGCTGATGCTTCTGCCGGCCGATTACGACGAAGTCGCGCTGTTGGATCCGCTGACGCGCTCATTGATGCATCGCATTGATTTTCGTCACGGGGGCCCAGATTACGACGCCAGGTACCCGGATGGAATTCCCACCACCATTGAAATCGAACATGCCACCCTCGGCCGAGTGTCCAGCGGTTTGGTGATGTATCCCGCGGGACACGCGCGCAATACCGACGCACGGCTT
>SXHT01000171.1 GCA_005773095.1 Planctomycetaceae bacterium | reverse complement strand
GTCGCGGCCAGCAACGTCTCGCCACCGATGGTGGTGTGCTGCTTCATGATCTCAAACTCCTCCGGCGTCAGACGGCCGGGCTTGAGCAGCACGCTGTCCGGGATGCCGACCTTGCCGATGTCGTGCAGTGGGCTCGTCAGGTAAAGCAGCTGCACATACTCGCCGTCGATCTGATCCTGATATTTGTCCCAGCCGGACAGTTCCTCGGCCAGCACGCGACAATACTCGCGCATCCGTTCCAGGTGCAGCCCGGTTTCGGCGTCGCGCGATTCGGTCAGCTTGGCCAAGGTGAATAGCAGCACGTCACGGCTTTCCAGCAGGAGTACCCGCTCACCGGTCCGCAGCCGTACTCGCAGTTCGTCCGAATCGTAAGGCTTGGTGAGGAAATCGTCGGCACCGGCCTTAAGTCCCTCCACGATGCGATCGACTCCGTCGTAGGACGTGACCAAAACGATGTAAATGTACTTGGCCCACTGCCGCGCACGAATCTGGCGGCACAGTTCGGCGCCGTTCATTTCGGGCATTTCCCAATCGCTCACGACCATGCTGAACTCGCCCGTGCGCAGCCGCTCGAAGGCTTCTCGTCCGTTGGCGGCCAACGTGACTTCGTAACCGAAGTACGTCAACGAATTCTCGAGGAAGCTGGCGGAAACACGGTCGTCTTCCACCACCAAGATGTGCATTGCGTCTCCTTGGCATCGTCTTACGACGATGCCGCGACCGGCGTTGGTTGATGCCCCGAAAGGGCGGCCCCGAGTCGCTGCCACTCACTCCGCAATTCCTGCAGACAAACCGATACTTCGGGCAGGGACCGTTCTTGGGCGGCAGTTCTGAGTTTCGCGGCACGGGCTTGCAGCTCCTTCGCGGCCGCGTTAGCGCTTGAGCCTTGCAGACGATGAGCGATCCGGCTGATCGCGTCCACATCACCCGCTTCGAGAGCCCGGTCCACCTCGGCCAACTCTTCTCCACAGGTGCATTCGAACAACGTCAAAATGCGTTCCGCAAACTGCAGATTATTCAGACAACGGCGCAGCAGCGCCTGGTTGTCGATGATCGAGGAGAGTCCGTCCCATTCTTCTGGAGACATTGCTCGACCCCATTTTCATAACCGCTCATTGGACTGCCTACCCCGCGGGCTGCATGGGATACCTGCCCCATCATCACGCGTCCCACGCATCGGCGTGGTCAGCCAGCCGCTGAACCGATTTCAAGCCGCTAGCTCTAGGAAAACGTAGCTTGCTTGAAAGCCGTGTCAAAACGCATGCGTCTTACCCAGGCCGGGCAACCGTCGTAACCCTCACCGGCACCCCGTTTTTCCCGAGAAGTCACCATGCACGGGCCGCGAGAACTGGCCGATCTTCCCGGCGAAATTCGAGAGAGAAGGGTCCTCTTGTGAGGTGGTTGCCCAGCATGCCCCCCGGGAAAATGTGCCCCCCTGACTTTGCCAAAAAATGGCGCATCACGCCTATCGTTCGAGCAGCGCAAGCAGATTCCCACCGGTGAGCCTGGCCACATCTTCTTCGCTTAGAAACGGCATCTTGTTGAACATGTTGACGGTTTGCGGGAAGGTGACCAAATCGAGGCAGGGGCTGAAGTCGGAACCCCACAGCAATCGATGACAGGAAAAAACACCGATCAATGACTCCACGTACGGCCATGCCGCTGCGTGCGGGTAGTCGTGTCCTGGCGAGGTGAGCGCGTAGAAGCCGCTGAGCTTCACGCGCACGCCAGGATATCTCGAAAGTGCGGTGATCTGTCGCATTGCCTTCGTGGCCTGCTCTCGGCTTAGCGGCGAAGCCGCGGCGGGGGGCAAGCCCAGATGGGAAACCAGCAGGCGTAACTGGGGGAATTGTTCCAGGATCGGTTGCCAGCCATTCCATGCGTCCCCTTGCGAATTCACACTGACGAGCCAACCCCGCTGTTCGAGCCAGCGCCAGAAGTTGGCTGGAATCTGCGCAAGCCGCTGCACGGCATCGCCAAAGACGTACATGCTGACCCCCACAAATCCTTGCTCCTGCAGGGCCTCCAGATCCTGGACCGTACCGGCGGAATCGACGGCCATGTAGGCCAGCGCGTGAATCCAATCGAAGTGCTGAGCCTGTCGTGCGAGGTACGCATTGTTGCCAGCGCACCAGTCCTCCGCACCGTAACCCACGACCAAAGCGGCCGCCACATGGTGCTCACGAGCCAGGGAGTCGTAACAGGCGGCTTCGTCCATCGAGACTCCGGGTCGCGATGCGAAGGATCCCCCCTGATAGCCACCGGCAAAGAGGTGGATATGTGCGTCGGCGCGCTTCGTCATGGCAGGTCACCGTGGTCCCAAAGCTCCGGTTCACACTCCCTGGATCCATTGACAGGTCTTGGCAGACAGCAAGGCCGCATCGACCAGACGCACCGCTTCATATCCATCGCGTATCGTGCTGATCGCGGGCGCGGTCTGGTTTTTAATGCAGTGAACCATGTACTCCAAGCTGGAGCGGAGAGCGCCGAATTCCATACCATAGACGTTGCATTCATACTGTTGATTGAGAAACTGATATCCCTGCGAGCTCAAGAACGTAAAACCCATATTCGGCAGGGCGATTTCGAAGGTGCCCCCTTCGAAGTCCAGCGTGCACCGATCATTTTCCAAAAGCGCTGCTTGCGTAGGAAGGTACCACCCGCCTTCGATGGAACTGGTCACCCCATTCTGATATTCAATCAGAATATTCATGCCGTCGATCTGCCCTTCCGAGAACTGGGTTTCCAAGGCACAGACTCTCTTGAACTGGTCCTGAGCGAATGCATTGCTCAGTTCAATTTCGTGGCACAACAGACAATAGGCAGGGTGAACTCTTCCAGAGACTTCCTTTTCACCCTGCGTTCTCTTGTCGCGAAAGCTCATGTGGCGGAGCCGGCCCAACCTGTCTCGTTGTGCGAACACATGCGCCAAGCGGGACTCAAACCGCAAACAATGGCCGCTCATGGCAATGAGGGAACGGGAGAGTTCCAGCATCTCCCTGGCTTCCGCCAGGGAGGTGGCCAATGGCTTCTCGACATAAATGGCTTTTTTCTTTTCGGCCAAAAGCCTGAACGGTTCAAAGTGAGCGTTCTCGGGGGTGGCAATCGAGACCAGGTCAATGGTCGTGTCGGATGCCAGCGCTTCGAGGCTTGAATAACACTGCCCGCCATAGCGATCGCACAATGCTTTCCCCCGTTCCCGCTCCAGGGTATAGATCCCCGCGACATCCACCTGGGGCATGGCGCGGAAGGTTTTCAGGTGGCACTCACCGAAGGCGCCTCCGCCCACGACAGCCGCCCGAACGGGTCGCGTGGTTTTCATGGTGGCAGGCGTTTGCGCCCTCCAGTCGTTGTCGGTGCTCCCAATCGTCAAGGTAACATGCTTCCTGGTTGGTCAGGAACGGACCTCGGCGTAGATTTCAAGAAGATTGCCTTCCGGATCAGCAAAGTACACGGTTCGGTGCCCCCACGGCTGGTCGTTCGGCGCATCCAGGATGGTCACTCCCTTGTCCACAAGTTGGTTGTGGCACCAATCGACTTCCGGCGGCGACACAAGAAAGGCAAGCTGCACGCCAGGTGACCCGATCCCGGCACTGGGGCCGTCGTAAGCTCGCGTTCGCTTGCGCAATCCCAGGAACAGGGAACCAACACGGAACGTCAATCCGGTGGCCGATTCGCTTGCGACGGGAAATGCGAAGACATCCCGGTAGAAAGCCTTCATGCGATCCAGGTTGTCGCAGAGCAGGATCACATAGCCAAGCTGTTGGACTCGGTTCAGGATAGCATGATGTCCTCATTCGCCAGCTTGGGAGTCGGCTGTCAGTACCTATTGCAGCATGGCCGACGACGGGATTGCGGCCGCATTCTGGATGAGCAGGCTAGCATATCCAAACGTGGCAATCGAGGCGGTGAGTATCCCCAACCCGCCGGCCAAGGTGGCGAGGGCTTTCCCCTTCCAATCGCCATACAGGCATTCCACCAGCGCGGCAGCAATATTGCAACTGGCCAAACAGATGGGCCAGCCGAGAATTGGACCATAGGTTCGCATCCAAGGCAAAGCCCAGCCATAGAGCACATTGCCCCCCATCCACAACGACGCAATCAGGGCGGCTATCGCCACCAAGTGCAGGATCCGCGGTTCAAAAAACTGCTGATACGATTGGTTCTTCTTCCACAAATAGGCGCAGTACACGCCGTTACTGACAAACGTCGTCGCGAAAAAGGGAACGTAGACCGCAAAGCTCATGAACGTTTCGGATGCACCGTGGTCCCGGGCGACCTGCATGAAATCATCTCCGAAGGCAAGTCCCAGGTTGATCAAAGGCATCAGCAGGCCCGCGGCAATGCTCAGAAGGATTCCCTGCAACACGATCCGCTGCCGAGCTCGCCGGTCGTTCGAGTGATTGCCCATGTAGGCCGACGGCTCCTCGCGTTGGGAACCCGCCCAGGCACAAACGCAGACTCCGGCGACCGAAAGCAGGAACCCCACCCAAAGGGAAACGCCGATCCGGCCCTGAAGTGCTTCGCGATGCTGAAAGATCAAAGGTATGAAGGAGCCTGCAATCAGCGAAATCCCATTGCACAACGAGTTGACAAGAGTCGTCCCTACCCGCGCCAAGCCAAGCCCAAAAAGAATGCCCGAACCGCCGGAGAGCAGACCGGCAACCAGCATAATGAGGTTCCGCTCGAGGCCGATCTCTCGAAAAACCTCGAATACCGAAGGAATGGTCAGCCAGGCAATCAGCGGTGACAACAGCAAGCAGGCACAAAAATTCCAGGCAAACCAGGTATTCTCCCACGCGAAAGCCTGCATGTAACGCATCGGAGTAAAACAAATCCCAAACAGGATTCCGCTCAGCACCGCCAGTAAGATTCCGATGATCATGCGGTAAGTAATAATACTGGCGCGAGGGTTCAATACCGATCCGCGAATCAAATCGTCTAAGTATAGAGAGTTGACGGGCCAACACAATCTCGGACGCCACAAGTCTTTTGATTTCTTCCCGCATGCGATCACGATCTTCGGACGACAATCTGCCAGCGGACTTCGAGATGCGGATTTGATACACTATCGCTCTTTGGAAAGAATACGCTGCCCACAACCATGTCACTTCTCGACGTATCCGAGGCCGCCAATCGTCGTCGCGCCCAGCCACTTGCCGCGCGGATGCGTCCGGTGTCGCTCGAGGAGTTTGTGGGGCAGCAGCACTTTTTGGGCGAAGGCAAACTGCTGCGACGGTTGATCGCGGCCGATCGGTTGGGGTCGGTCATCTTTTATGGGCCGCCGGGCACCGGCAAGACGGCCTTGGCGAACCTGCTGGCCTCGGCCACGCGGAGCACGTTCCGGCAGTTGAACGCTGTCACCAGCGGCGTGAAGGACCTGCGCGATGTGCTCGACGAAGCCCGTGACCGGCTTTCGACGTCTGGCAACAAGACGCTGCTGTTCATCGACGAGATTCATCGGTTCAACAAGACGCAGCAAGACGCATTGTTGCCGGACGTCGAGGAAGGCATTGCCACGCTGGTGGGTGCAACGACGCAGAATCCGTTCTTCGCCATCAATAGTGCGCTGATCAGCCGCAGTCGCGTGTTTCAGTTCGAGCCGCTTTCAAACGACGACCTGAAGACGCTTCTCCTTCGGGCACTGGCCGACAAAGATCGCGGGCTGGGCCATTACGACGTGCGGATGCATGATGATGCCTTGGATTATCTGACCAAAGTCAGCGATGGTGATGCGCGCCGGGCACTGGGAGCAATGGAAGTTGGCGTGATTTCGAGTTGTGAGGCGAGCCGTTCACGCGGCCCCGGCTCGATTGGCCGCGATCGCGCGTCTGAGACGGACTCACCAACGTGCCCGCCGGTCGAGTTTACGCGGGCTTTGGCCGAAGAATCCGTGCAGCGCAAGCAAGTCGATTACGACGCGACCGGCGACACGCACTACGATGCGGCCAGCGCACTTATCAAGAGCATTCGCGGCAGCGACCCGGACGCGGCCATTTACTGGCTGGCGCGCATGCTGGAAGGGGGCGAAGACGTGCGTTTCCTAGCGCGCCGGATTGTGATTGCCGCCAGCGAAGACATCGGCAACGCCGATCCTCAGGCGCTGCCGATTGCAGTCGCCGCGATGCAGGCTTGTGAGTTCGTGGGGCTTCCGGAGTGCCAACTCACGCTGGCACAAGCGGTGACCTACTTAGCCTGCGCGCCCAAGTCGAATGCCGCTACCGTGGCGATCGGCGAAGCCCGGCACGACGTTCGCGAAGGCCGCATCCTACCCGTGCCCGTGCATCTGCAAGACAAGCACTACGCCGGCGCCAAGCGGTTGGGCCACGGCGAAGGCTATCAGTATTCGCACGACGCGCCCGAGGGGGTGGCCGCTCAGGATTATCTGGGCATCGAGCGCGAGTATTATCGACCCGTGCCGCGCGGCTTCGAGATCGAGCTAGCCGAGCGATTGCAGGCAATCCGCAAACGACTGCATGAGCGGTAGGCGGGAACGATCGGCGAATGGTTTGACGGGGCGAGGCAGTTCTCTTGAATTCGCCGGGAAAATAAGCCAGTTCCCGGCCCGTGCGCGGTTACGCGCAGGGCACCGTGCGATTTTCCGGCTTACGCTTCGGGTTGGTAACCGGCGGTGCTAGCAATCGTCGCAACGTCAGGATCAAGGCGATTCCTCCGGCCGTGGCGTCAGCCCATGTTCGCACCATTGCACTGGCACACTTCGCCCGAAATCCGTAATATCCCCGGCCAGCAGGTCCCGCGAGCCGAGCGGGACCGGAACGCTCTGGAAACCGACCTCGGCCATGAGGTTTCGAGGAGGGGGTCGTATTTCCATTGCGCCGAGGGTCCACTCAGGCCGCGCTCGGCTCGCGGCGTCTATCGAGAGGAATCGACGGTGAACAACTTCAAGCCGCTCATTACCATTGCCGTGCTTGGCTGCATCGGCTACGTGGTCTACACGCATCTCAACAGCAAGCCATCGGCTCCCCCGCCCGGAGCACCCACCGGTTGGGACAGCGCTCCAACCGTGCAGATGCCCGCTGAAAACGGCCTGAGCGGCAAGTGGGATGGGCTCGGCAGTGGCCAAAACAATCCGTTGCCGCCGGCCGCGATGAGCCGTAGCGCCAGCGGTCCGTCCGGCGCGAACTCCGCCAACACCGTTGCCCCATCGTTCGCGACCTCCGCGCCTTCGATCGGTTCTCAAGCCGAGACGACCGGGCCGACATTCGGTTCAGCGGCGAACTCCAACCCTGCGCCGGCTGCGTCCGTGACGCCGACCGCGGACGACCAATGGGCCACCACCGATCCCGCCGCCGCGGCCTCCAGCAGCACTCCGCCGCCAACTGCCAACTATGGCGACCGACCTGCCGCAGACCCATCGGTTCCGAACAACGACCGCTACCCAAGCGTGCCGATCGACGGGCAGGCTCCGCAAGGCGGCGCCCCCAATCCTCCGCCGGGAGCCGAGCAGCAAGATGTTGGCAAGCAGTTTCAAGCCGCCTGGGAAAAGTGCAGCCGCTTGCTTGAGGACGGTCGACTCGTCGAAGGGCTGACGGAGCTTTCCTCGTGGCATGAACATCCGCGGCTCTCGGCCACTGAGAACCAGCAACTCACCGACTTGCTCGATCAAGTGTCCGGCACGGTCATTTATTCCACGCAGCACTTCACTGAACCGGCCCACGTGGTGAAGGATGGCGAACGATTGCAAGACATTGCCGACCAGTACAGCGTGCCGTGGCAGTTGCTGGCCAAAATCAACGGCATCGAAGATCCCGCGTCGCTGCAACCGGGTGAACAACTGAAAGTCGTGCGTGGACCGTTCGGCGGCGTAATCCAGACCGAGAAACGGCAACTTACCCTGATGCTTGGCAACCTCTACGCCGGCCGGTTTGTGATCGGCCTCGGCCGCGACCTGCCGCCGCGCGAGGGCACGTTTACGGTCACGGAGAAGGTCTCAAATCCCGTGTACCACGGCCGCGAGCGCACGATTGACGCCGATGACCCGAGCAACCCCCTCGGCGAGCGCTGGATCGCGTTGGGCAGCGACATGGGCATCCACGGCGTGGGCCCGCTGACCGACATTGGCAGCACCAATCAGCCGGGCTCGATCAGCCTGGGCCAGCGCGACATCGACGACGTGTACGACATTCTTAGCGTCGGCTCGAAGGTGATGATCGTCAAGTAGGGGGAAGATCGCTGGGAAGGCGGCCGTAAGGCGTTTCTCGCGCGAGGCTATCGTCTGGAAAGCCTGCTGACGATCCGAGACTGGGGAATTGAGCCAGCGAAGGAATGACGAATGAATAAGCACGAATGACGAATGAATGACGAATCACGAATGACGAGTCGCCTGGAGCTTCCGCTGATTCGTTATTCGTCATGAGGTATTCATTCGTGATTCGGAATTCGTGATTCGTGATTCTGCCATGGAAACTTCGCTCCACCGCCAACTGAAGGCTCTCTACGCTGGTCTCGATGATCGGCAAGAGGTGAAGCTCGGCGGTTATCGCATCGATGTGATGCGAGGCGCGGAGTTGGTTGAGATTCAGCACGGCTCGCTTCTGGCAATCCGCGACAAGGTGCGGCGGCTGGCCGAAGAGCATCAGGTGCTCGTGGTGAAGCCGATCGTGGCGCGGAAAACGCTGGTGCGGATTTCCGAGAATGGCCGCGAAGTATCTCGCCGCCAGAGCCCCAAGCGCGGCACGCTGCTCGACATTTTCACAGAGCTGGTTTACTTCACCCAAACGTTTCCCCACCCGCAATTGGCATTGGAACTGCGATTGGTGGAGATCGAAGAGCTGCGCAAGCCCGGCCACGGCCGCCGCCGGCGTTGGCGCCGCGACGATCATATCGTGGTCGATCAGCGGTTGCTGACCGTTGGCGAAGCTCATCGACTATCCAGCGCGGCGGATTTGCTTGGACTGCTTCCCAGTCCTTTGCCCTCGCCGTTCCATACGGCACAGCTTGCCGCGGTGGCCGACGTGTCGCGGGGAACCGCCCAGCGGATTGCCTACTGTTTACGCGAAATGCGTGCCGTGGAAGCCGTCGGGAAGAAAGGAAATGCCTGGCTTTACCGAGTGCGGCGTACGTCGCCAGGCCGCACCCGGCGCTCCGCGTAAATCGGTTATGATGGACGAGGAGGTGTCCCATGCGATGGATCATTGCGTCGTGGATTCTTTTGTCGCCCGCAGTCGCCAGCGCCGCTCCGCGGGTCTCGCTTGAGCTGGCGACCGAGAAGGGGTTTCCTATCACCGGATCGCAGCAATGGTCCAAGCTGCTGACCGATCTGGGGATTTCGAACTTCCGCATTCGGTCGGCAACCGGCTCCGATCATCCGGTCATCGAGCAACTGGGCGACGATGCGAGTCCCAGTTACCGGGTGGTTGGCATATTGACCTCCGGAAACGTGCTGGTCGTACCTGGCGGAAAGTTCTCCACGCGTGATGCCGGTGCCATTCGCAACTGGCTGAGTAATTTGGCCGATCAGGGCGAAGCGGGTGTGACCGAACGACGAGGTGCCTTTGGATTGCTCAGAAAGCAGCTCGCCGAAGTGCACGATGATCTCAAGCAGCCGATCGAATTTTCGACCCGCGACATGCCGATTGCCGAAGCACTTGCGAAACTGGAACCGCAGCTCAAGTTTCCCTTCGTGATCGATGTCGTCGCGAAGCCGGAATTGAACGACGTTAAGGTCGAAGAAAATCTGTCCGGCATCTCGGCGGGCACGGCCATTGCTGCGATGCTGCGCCCGGCGGGTTTGGTGTTGTCCCCCGAGCGACCGCCCGGGGGCGCATTGCAGTATCGCATCGCCCAACCGGTGACGGGGCGCGAAGCATGGCCGATCGGCTGGCCGCCGGAGAAAAAGCCTATCGAGGTCCTGCCGGATCTGTACGAGTTTATCAACGTGGAGATCCGCGAGACACCGGTCAAGGAAGCGGTCGATGCGATCGCCGAGCGGCTGAAGGTGCCCTTTCTCTACGACCGCAACGCCATGGCGTTGCACGAAATCGACCTGGAACAAGTCAACGCTACGGTGCCAAGCAAACGCTCCACTTACAGCCTGATCCTGCAGAAGGTGCTGCTCCAGGCCAAGATGAAGCCGGAGCTGCGGCTGGACGAAGCCGACAAGCCGTTTTACTGGATCACATCGGTGAAGCCGCTGGGAAAGTAGCAGTCGGCAAAGACCTGAAAGGTTGGCCCGGCTATCGGCATTCTGCTAACTGCCACCTGCCAATGTCTCCCAGACCAGCCGGTAATACTTCATGACGCGGACGGGATCACTGGTCGTCCCGCTCTCTTCGAGCAGCGTCCAACGGTCGAACCTGGCGGCATTGAGCAGTTCGAACAACTGCTTCCACGGATAATCGCTGATCAGCTCATGGATGTGGACCGTGCCGATGCGGTCTTGCACCAGCTTGAAGTTGTGCTCGAGTCCCGCACCTTGCAGGTCTTCGGCATTGCAGTTCCAGCAGACTTTCGCGCCGGGATGGTCGGCGACGTCCATGATCGTCTTGATATTCGGTAGCAAGCTGGTGCCGGCGCCGTGAACTTCCAGGCGAATATCGATGCCATAATCAGTACCGAATTGGGCGCACTCCTTCATCGCCTTGCCGATTTGCGCGAGCGTCTTCTCGACGGGCACCTCCTTGGGCAGGCCGTTCGGGCGCACCTTGACTCCGGTCGCGCCCGTGTCGTGAGCCAGCTTGATCCAGGCTTTGGTTTCGTCGATGTTCGTCTGCAGGACGGCCGGATCGGGCGAGTGATACGCGCACGTGCTGCCGTAGCCAACCAACTCGATGCCGGCGTCGTCGAAGCGCCTGGCGACGTCTTTTCGTTGCTGATCGTTGAGCGAGATTTCGACGCCGTGCTTGTGCTGAGTACGCAGCTCAACGCCCGCAAAGCCCGTCTCCTTGAGGTTCTTGAGCAGCGTTGGCAAATCCCATTCAGCGCCCCACATGTAGGTGACAAGACCGAGTTGCATGGTTGCTCCATCGCGGCCAAGGCCGCTCGATAGACGGTTACAACAGTTCGTCCAATTCGGCAACGAGTTCGCCGAAACGTTTGAGCGCGGCGTTCACGGCGTTCGGTTTCTGCATGTCGACGCCGGCGTCGCGCAGCAGATCGAGCGGCCACTTCGAGCAGCCACCTTTCAGGAACCGAAGATAATCTTCCAACTCCCGCCTGCCGCCGCCGGTGACGCGGTCGGCCAAGGCGATCGCGGCAGATAATCCGGTGGCATACTTGTAGACGTAGAATGCCCGATAAAAGTGCGGGATGCGGAAGCACTCCAGCGAAAGCTCGTCATCGATTGCAAAAGCGGGGCCGAAGTATTGTTCCAGCAGCTTGCGGTACTCGGCCTTCGCGCGGTCCACGGTGAGCGGCTCGCCCGATTCAACCAGGGCGTGGATCGTGCGCTCAAACTCGGCGAACATGGTCTGCCGGATGATCGTGCCGCGGATGCCATCAATCTCGCGATTGATCAGGTAGGCCCGTTCTTTGTCGGTCTTCGCGCGCGCGAGCATGTGGCGGGACAGCAACTGTTCGTTGAACGTGCTGGCCACTTCGGCCACGAAGATCGTGTAGTTGTAATACTGAAAGGGCTGCGACCTGGCCGAGTAATAGCTGTGCATGGAATGTCCGGCCTCGTGCGCCAGCGTGAACACATGATCGAGCACCTGGGGCTGGTAGTTCATCAGGATGTACGGGTCGCCGTCGAACGAACCGCTGCTGAACGCGCCGCTTTGCTTGCCCTGGTTGGGATAGCGATCGCACCAGCGTCCGTTGAGTCCCTTTTCCAGCACCCTGCGGTACTCGCTGCCAAGCGGTTCGAGTGCCGCGAGAATCAACTTCGTCGCTTGTGGCCAGGTATGGCAGCATTCCAGCTCGCTGAGGATTGGCACGTAGGTGTCGTAGTGGTGGATCTGGTCGAGCTTCATTTTCCGCCACCGCAAGTCGTAATAGCGATAGACCGCCGGCAAGTTGGCGTGAACGGAGTCGATCAAGTTGTGGTAAACGGAAAGTGGCACGTTGTCGTGAAACAGGGCGGCTTCAAGCGCGCTGGAATGCCGGCGCGCTTGGGCGTAATACACGTCTCGCTGCACGCTGGCGGCGAGCGTGGCGGCAAGCGTGTTTTCGTGCCCCTTGTATTGACCATAGAACTCGTGAAACGCCTGCTTGCGAACCGCGCGCTTGGAAGAGTGCATAAAAGTCGAATACGTGGCCGTGCTCAGCTCGACAAGCTCGCCCTTCTGATCCTTGATCGCGCCCCACCTCAGATCGGCATCGTTGAGCTGCCGAAAGATCTGGTTCGAAGCCTCCGACATTTCCGCCTGCATCGCCAGCAGATGTTCTTCCTTGTCCCCCAAGGTATGCGGACGGTAGCGCAGGATCCGCTCAAGCATCAGGCGATACGCGGCCAACTCCTTCGACGCCAAACAGTGCTGCATCTTCTTGGAGTCGATCGCCATCAGCTCCGGCCGAATGTAACTGGCGGCCTGCCCTGCCTTGCTGGCGACGCTCCGATAGCGCCCCATCATCCGCTGATAGTTGCTGTTGGCCTGGTCCTCGGTCATTTTGAGATGCGCATAGGTGCCCAGTCGCTCGCCGGCGCGTTCCAATTCGGCATCCAACTTCAGACACGCGGCCAGCCGTTGGGCGTCGTCCCCCAGATGCCCGCGGAATTTCTCATAGCCGGCGATCTGCTTCTCCCAGGCGGCGAAAGCCTTCTCCCAGGCAGCGTCGTTGGGAAAGAGACTGGCCAGATCCCAGGTGTCGGCGATTTTCACGGCCGATCGGGGCGGAAGCTTCTTGACCTTCGGTCTTGCTTTGGCTTTGACGGTGCTCATGGTGCTGGCAGTTCCTTCCCGATGACAAGGCGGTTAACGTTGGTTCCGGTTCACCAGCGCAGGACCGCCGTTCCCCAGGCAAGCCCCGCGCCGTACCCGGAAAGTAGAACGCGGCTGCCCCGGCCAATCAAGCCACTCTGTTGGGCTTCGTCCAGGGCGATCGGAATGCTCGCCGCCGAAGTGTTGCCATAGCGATCAAGATTGATGAAAAGTTTGCCGCGCTCGATGCCCAACGCCGCCGCCGCCGACTCCATGATCCGTGTGTTCGCCTGATGCCAGATGACCAGGTCGACGTCGTTGACCGCCAGCCGGGCATGGTGCAGCACGGCCCGTGAGGTGTCTTCCACAATTCGCACAGCCCATTTGAACACCGCGCGGCCATCCATTTTCAGATAGTGGTCGCCGCGAGCAACCGCCTCCGCAGTGATGCAGCCGCGCGAGCCGCCAAATCGGCGAATCAATAATTCAGCGCCGGACCCGTCGGAACCTAGTACATACGACAACAGGCCCTGATCGGGCTCGCCCGGGGCAAGCAACACGGCGCCCGCGCCGTCGCCAAACAACGGATACGTCTTGACGTCGCTGGGATCGGAGATGCGCGTGTTGGTGTCGGCCCCGATGACGAGCACACGCCGATTGCAGCCGCTGATCACGAACTGCATGCCGGTCACAAGGGCGAACATGAAGCCCGCACAACCGTTGTTCAGATCAAACGCCGCAGCGTTGATGCCCAGCCGATGCTGCACGAGGCATGCGCTGGCCGGCACCGACACATCGGCAGTGAATGTGGCAAGAATCACCAGATCGACTTCCGCCGGTGAAACGCTGGCCACTTGCAGACACCGCCGCGCCGCGAAGACGGCCATGTCGCTGGTGGCAATGTGGGGCGGTGCCACGCGGCGCTCGTGGATGCCGGTGCGCTGCTCGATCCATTCGGCGTCGAATCCCTGCTGTGCCAATTGCTCGTTCGTGACAACCACCTCCGGCGCATAACTACCGATGCCGAGAATCCGCACGCCGAGCAACGAACGTGGATCGAGCGGCGATGGAAAGGATTCATTCATCGGTAGCCTTCACGTCATCGCCCGTGCGGCCCAGCAGAATGCCAGGCTCGTGGTGATAGTCACTCACGACGCCAGCGCCGATGATGCCGATGCAAGTGGGCTTCAAGAGATACTCGGGACTCGGGACGTCGAGCAGTGTCAGGATCGGCAGCCTACGGGTTTTCTGCGTTGTACTCAAGACGAGACCCAGGCAGCCGATTGCGTAGACCGCGGGAAGCCGCCAAAATGCACGTTTCAAATTCCCGCGACCCTCGGCTCGAGAACCTCTCATGCCCCGCTCCATCACACTGTTCACCGGCCAATGGGCCGATCTGAAGCTGGAAGACATGGCCCGCAAGGCCAGCGAGTTTGGCTATCACGGTCTGGAGTTGGCCTGTTGGGGAGATCATTTCGACGTTCGGCAAGCGCTTGTCGATGACGGCTACTGCGCCGGCCGCCGCGATTTGTTGGAGCGTTACGACCTGCTGTGCCACGCGATCAGCGCGCATCTGGTGGGCCAGGCGGTGCTTGACAACATCGATGCCCGCCACAAAAGCATCCTGCCGGCGCATGTCTGGGGAGATGGCAAGCCAGGCGGCGTCAATCAGCGGGCGATCGAGGAAATGAAGAACACGGCCCGGGCGGCGAAGAGGCTGGGTGTGGAAGTGGTCAACGGCTTCACGGGATCGAGCATCTGGCACTTGCTGTACTCCTTCCCGCCAGTATCGCAGCAGATGATCGATGCCGGTTACGCATTGCTCGCCGAACGCTGGAACCCGATTCTTGACGTGTTTGGCGAATGCGGCGTGCGGTTCGCGATGGAAGTGCATCCAACCGAAATCGCGTTCGACATTTACTCCGCCGAACGCGCGCTCGAAGCACTCGACCACCGCGAGGAATTCGGCTTCAACTTCGACCCCAGCCACCTGCTGTGGCAGGGGATCGATCCGGTGGAGTTCATTCGCACTTTTCCCGACCGGATTTATCACGTGCACATCAAGGACGCGGTTGTGGCGCTCAACGGTCGAACCGGCATCCTTGGCAGTCATTTGAATTTCGGCGACCCGCGACGCGGCTGGAGTTTCCGATCACCCGGCCGCGGCGGCATCGATTTCGAGGAGATCATTCGCGCGCTCAACGCGATCAAGTACAGCGGCCCGCTGTCGGTCGAGTGGGAGGATGTGGGCATGGACCGCGAGCACGGCGCCCGCGAAGCGTGCGAGTTCGTGGCGCACCTCGATTTCACGGCCAGCAACCTGGCCTTCGACGCGGCATTTTCGACGGAGTAATCTCCCTGCGGAGTCCTGGCATGATATAATGAAGCTGGTGCAAGCCTCACGCTGGAAATAGTACCCAGGACGCATGCCGAGGCTATGCTCCCGCTCAAATGACTGCTGCCGAAAAGCTACACCTGGCGTGATGAAGCGATGTGCCGTACTCTTGCTGTTGCCATTCTCCGCGGGATGCGTACTATTTTCGGCGCATGCTTGCGCCGGCAATCCGGCGGCATTCTTTCTAGCGCCTTCGACCGATGCGAAGGGTAGCGGCGATGGCCAGGCGAGCGAAAAGCTTTTCGACGCGGCCTGCGAGTACGCGAAAAAGCATGCGACATCGAACGCCTATCGGTTGGCCTATGAATCGCTTCATCTCAACCCGCAATTAGCGCCTGCGCGCAAGCTGCTCGGCTACGTCAAGTTCCGCAACCAATGGCGAACGCCGTTCGAAGTGCGGCAGTTGAGCGCGGGAAAGGTGTGGACCGATCGCTTCGGTTGGCTGTCCGAGGACTACGTCCAGCGCTACGCAAAGGATGAGCGCTACTTCCGCGGCCGCTGGATGTCCGCCGAGACTGAAGCCCGATTGCGGGCCGACATCAATCAAGGCTGGCGCGTCGAAAGCGAACACTACTCAATCGTCACTAATCGCAGTTTAGAGGCGGGCGTTGAGCTATCGCAACAGCTGGAAATGTTGCATGAGATTTGGACGCAGGCGTTTGCCGGCTACGTCATCGATGATGCCGAGCTCGTTCGGCGATTCGACGGTAAACCGCCACGAAGCCGCGGGATCAAACAACATAGCGTCGTCCATTATAAGACTCGTGATGAATACATCGCCGCCCTTCGTAAACAGAAGCCGGGGGTGGAAATGTCGCTCGGCTGTTATTTCGACACCGAGCGGACAACCTACTTCTTTGCTGGGGATGAACAAGATGTCGGCACCGTATGGCACGAAGCCACGCATCAGCTCTTCAGTGAATCGCGGCCCACGGCCCGCGATGTTGGCAGGAGGAACAACTTCTGGGTCATCGAGGCGGTGGCCTGCTACATGGAATCGCTGCTCGATCACACCCCGGAGGGCTATGTCACGCTGGGCGAACCCCACGCCGGCCGACTTCCCGCCGCCCGGGAGCGATTGCTCGAAGACCATTTTTATGTGCCGCTCGCCGAACTGGTCGCGATGGGCATGGACGATCTGCTAGCCGATTCGCGGATCGCCAGGATTTACAGCCAATCGGCCGGTTTGGCCACGT
>SXHT01000170.1 GCA_005773095.1 Planctomycetaceae bacterium | reverse complement strand
TCCTCTTCTCCGACTCTTCGCCAAGCTTGAGCATGCGGCGAGTTGAAGGACCGTCCACGGTGACCGGCTTCTCCATGAACACGTTGATGCCCTTCTCGATTGCGTATGTGAAGTGGACCCAGCGAAATGCCGGGGGTGTTGTAAAGATGGCCACGTCACCCGGCTTGAGCTGATCCATGGCTAGCTTGTAACCATCGAAACTGACGAACTGCCGTTCCTTGGGAACATCCACCTTGTCGCCGAACTGGCCCTGGAGATTCTGCAAGCTGCCGTCGAGCCGGTTTTGAAACACGTCGGCCATCGCCACAAGCTTGATTGGTCCCTTGTTGACCGACAGGGCGTTGGCTGCCGCACCGGTGCCGCGACCGCCCGCGCCAATCAAAGCCACCTGAATGGTGCTATCTTGTGCCGCATGCACTTGCGGCACGACGGTGCCCACCAGCGCGCCCGCGGCGGCCACGCGGCCAGTCTGCTTGAGAAACTCACGACGACTGGATGCGCGCGGCCCAGGTATTTTGTTCGACTCGCTCATAAGAAATCGTCCTGCCAGAAACAGGGAGGGAGGGAAAGAGGGGGATTACAGGTACTCTAACCTCAAGCTGTTTTTGTAATCTACGGCGAGCAAGAAGAATAGTGGGAGTAACCGTTCACGGGCCGGGGACTGGCTCATTTTCCCGGAGAATTCGCGCCAGAGGCACATCGTTCGGTCAGGAGGTTGTCCAACGTGGCTCCCGGGGACATGTGCCCCTTCTCTTTGCCCGTGAACGGTCGCAAGTGGGAATACACCAACCCGAAGCGTTCGCGAGGGCTGCCGAGCAAGAAGACCGGAGCACTGCATCCCTCATTGACGCGACGGGTTTGTGCCATGCCAGGCCGAATGCTATGGACCCCCGTTTTAGGCTTTGCTAGAGTCCCGCCCCGATTTTATCCGCTATCCGCCCTGAGGAACGTTCGGATGAAAAGACCGCGCTGGAGTTCCCGCTTGAGCGGGCTGATGGACGTGAGGGCGCCCGCCACGGCGGAAACTCTCGCAGGGCGCGCCAGGTCAATTACCTCGACGGCTATATGCTGCGCGCTTGTGGGCTGCCTGGGATTATCATCGGCGGCGGTCGCCCAGCAGTGGCAGGATGTGGAGCTGGCGCCACCGCTTGTGGTACGCGGCCAGGCTCCCATGGCTCAAGCACCCGTGGTCTACTTCGACCAGGATCCCACGCGGGCCATGATTGGCCCACCGCCGCCAGGCACGCAAATGGCGGGGCAGCCGGCTTACGGGATGGCGAGCGACAACCTGTCGCCCATGTTCTTCAACAAGTATGTGGGCGTGTTCGGTGAGTTCTTGTATCTTCACCCGCGCGGAGCCGATGTGCCATTTGCCGTGCCGCAAGACGGCACGGGCGCGATCGGCACCACGCCGGCCGGTCCGGTGGCTGTGGCTGACTTGGGATACGAACCGGGTTTTCGCGCGGGCGGGTTCTTTACTCTCACGGAAGACTCGCTGATTGAACTCACCTACTCGTGGTACGAGAGTCAAACGTCCAATAGCGTCGCCAGCACCGCGCCGCTCGTCATCAATCCACTGACTTTGTTCCCGGGCACTTTCAATGCCGGCTTCACGGCCGAACAAGCAGTGGCCAACTACGCGATCGACTTTCAATTTATTGACGCCGACTACATGGTGATGGGGTACTGTTGCCCGCATTTTTGGTTCGGCTACTTACTGGGCGCGCGGTATGCAGACTTGACTCAAACCTTCTCAGCCACGTATCCCTTCGCGCCGCCCGATGGAACCACCAGTGTAAACACGAACATCGACTTTACCGGCGCGGGCATACGCCTGGGACTGATTGGTGAACGCGCGTTGTTGCCTGATATAGGCTTCCGCGCTTACGGGTCGGGCATTCTCAATGTGCTGGTGGGACAGTTCGACGCCTCGTACACGCAGGCCAATCAATTCAACGGTGTGGAAGCCAGCACCGCGATTTCCGAGGACCGCATCGTGCCGGTTGTCGACCTGGAACTGGGCCTCGCCTGGCTAAGCCCCGGGGGGCATCTGCGTCTCTCTGCGGGCTATATGATTTCCGCATGGTTCAACTCCGTTACCATGCCTGTTTGGATCGACGCGGTACAGGACCGCAGCTTCTCTCCCAGCGACGAAGTGCTGACGTTCGACGGTCTGACGGCCCGCGCGCAGTTGGCATTCTGATCCTCGTGCCCGGGTTCTGCCTGGCTAGGGACTGCTCCCGAGACATTTGACGAGTAATCGCAAGTCATTCCTTCGTGTCGCACTCGCGACCCGGCCAGCAACTGCTATTCCGGCTAGCCAGCTCGTCGGCCGTGGCACGAGGAAGTCGGCGGCAGCGGCACGGGACGGATTGAAAATCCGTCGTGCTTGCCGACGACGTGATCGTTTCGAACTGCTCGTCATATTACTTGACAGTGCCCAGGGCGAGCGTTAGCCTCAGCCACAGAGATTCTGAGATTGGCAAGGACGCCCGTCGCGCGCATGGTGCTAGCTAATGCGGCGACGCTTGGCGCATCGCTGGCAGCGGCTTCTGGGATGGGGACACCTGTGAGATTCTTCAACGGCTGGTTGGGGTTCCTGCGCACATCGGTCGGGACCAGGCGAACGGGTAAAGCGGATCACGCTCGTCGAAACCCTGTCACTTCATCGATCTCGTTTGAGCCGCTTGAGGATCGCCGCTTGCTGGCGATTCGCGCGCTCGGTGGGTTTGACGATTTCTCACTGCCTGCCGGCGACGAAGTCTCCAGCGCGCAAGTCAACCTTGGGTTCAACGCCGGTTTCTTCGGCAACACTTTTGGTGAAGTGTTCGTCAACAATAACGGCAGCGTGTCGTTTGACGCGGCACTTCCGAATTGGTCTGCGTCTGCGCTCGCCGACCTCCCGTCGCCGATCATCGCGCCGTTCTATTCCGACGTGGACACTACGGGGGGTGCGGGTGTTGTGAACTACGGCTTCGACATGATCGGCGGCCGCTCCGCGTTTGCCGCCACCTGGAACGGGGTTGGCGGCGCCGACGCCGACCCGGCACTGCGAAACAGCTATCAATTGGTAATCATCGATCGTTCGGATATCGCCGCCGGCGATTTCGATCTGGAGTTCAACTATGACAATATCGATTGGGACATCTCCCGCGACACAATCCTGCCATTCTTCGACGTCTTTTCGCGTCCCGGTTTTGCCAGTCTCAACGGCCCCGGCAGGAATTACGAACTGATTGCATCCGGCCTCGAGGGTTTGCTGCTCGACAGCAACGCTACGTTCGGTCTCGTCACCAAGAGTCTAAGAAGCGCCGAGCCGGGGCGCTACATCTTCCAATTCCGTGGCGGCAGCAGTCTTGATTATCTCGGCCTGGCGGGACAGTCGATCGTAGTCGCACCGGGATTCGCCGTGTTGGGAAGAGGAATTGATCCTGATGACCTTCCTGCACTGCCCACGAACGCAAACGCCGCGGACACCACCAACACCAATCGTCTGCAATCCGGCGGAGACCTGGCAAACCTGACGGGCGCCGGCCTCACCGTGGGTCTGTTCGAGGCCAATCAAGCCGGCCCGGACAGCAGTTATCCGCGGACGACGCACCAAGAACTAGTTGGTCGTGTCACGATCGTCGACTCCGCGACGCCGGTATTCAGCGATCATGCCACGCACGTGGCGGGCACGATTGCCGCCGCGGGCGTTAATGCCTCGGCGCGAGGAATGGCGACGGCAATCAACCTGTCTGCGTACAACGAAGCGAACGACCTGATGGACCTGGCAGTCGACGCCGCGGTTCTGGATCTTAGCAATCATTCCTACGCAGCCGCACGCGGTTGGCAGATTCTTGACCTTGGCCTGGGCGCGGATGTATCGGTCTGGCTCGCCGATCGGACGGTATTTGCCACAGAAGACCCGGCGTTCGGCAAATATGGCGCGGACGCCCGAGCGCTCGACGACTTGCTTTTCGCGAACGCACAGGTAGCCGCGAACGATTTTCTTAGCGTCTGGTCCGCCGGCGATGATCGTGATGACCAATTCGCCGCCGCGCCTGGAATCACGGGTTACGTTGCTCCGTTCAGCGTTCCTCCCGCGGGTGGATTTCCATTGGGTTTTAACTACTGGCTGGTGCCGACCACGGGGGCCACGCTTGCGCCGCCTGGCGACGGCAATTCCGGCACAGGATTCGACTCGCTGCCGGACGAACAGGTCGCGAAAAACACATTGGTCGTGGGTTCGATTCGCGACGTCACGGTCGATCCATTTCCTGCGTTGGGCACGACCGATCTCAGTGCATTCAGCTCGTATGGCGCGACCGACGACGGACGCATCAAGCCCGACCTCGTGGCAAATGGCCAAGAGCTGACGTCGTCGATCGCGACAAACGACACCGCCTATGGAACACAATCTGGCACATCGAGCGCCGCGGCCAACGCCACAGGTTCCGCCGCGCTTGTGTTGCAGCATTATCAGAACCAGCAAGGTGTCACTCCGCGAAGCGCAACCTTGAAGGGCACACTCATTCATACCGCCCACGATATCGGTAACAAGGGTCCCGACTACTCTTCCGGCTGGGGATTGCTCGACGCGGCCGCGGCTGCCCAGTTCATCACAAAAGCAACCACGCCGGTCGTGGGCGAGACCAGCCTTATTTCTGAAAACCTCTATCTGGGGGTTACTCAGAACATTCCGGTCGCCGCTAACGAGAACGGAACGCTGAAGGTCACCATCGTCTGGACCGATCCGGCTGGGGCTGCGAATCCGAATCCCAACACTGTCGACGACACGACGAAATCGCTCATCAACGATCTCGACCTGCGGATCATCGATCCCAACGGCAACGTGTTTTTCCCTTGGTCACTCAACCCGGCGAATCCTGGCGCTGGGGCGGTGCGCACGGTTCGTAATGAGGTCGATAATGTCGAGCAAGTCGTGATCGATTCGCCGATTGCCGGCAATTACATGATCCGCATCAGCCACACCGGCGTGATTAACGGCGCGAATCAGCCCTATTCCCTTCTGGTGAACGCTGCTCCGGCGATCGTTGACACTCAGGGTCCGCAGGTCACCAGCCTGGGAATTACCGGCCAGCCGCTGTTCAATATCTTCGAGACCAAGCCGGGAAGTCCAACGCCGCCGGTGAGCAGCCTCTCGATTGGGATCCGCGATTTGCCCGTCCGGCAAAGCGGTTTTGTCGATCCCGCGATCAACGGCGGCGACGTTTCGGAAGTCGAGCCCAATGACACGGTGGGCACCGCCCAACCCATCGATCGTGACTTCAATTTGACCGCCGATGGCAACATCGGCGACACCACGAACAACACTTCGGCCACCATTCCCCACACCACGATCCTGGGCGCCGGCGACGACACGTACGACTATTATTCGTTCACCATCGACTCCCCGGGTGTGACGGGCATTTTCGATATCGACGCGACGTCCCCCGGTTTTGATTCGACGCTGTTCTTGTTCGATTCAGCCGGCAACCCGCTGGCGCCCAATCCTACCTTTACGAACGATGACTCGAGCACGGCTTTCGGCGCCGGCGGCAGCACGAGCGGCCTCGATTCTTACTTCGAGTACACGTTTGTCGCCGCTGGCACGTACGTCGTCGGCGTGGCGCGTTTTAACGCAACGGCAGCCGCAGGCGGCATCTTGGGCCCCCCCGTGCCCGCCGGCGCAAGCTACACCTTGCAGATCTCGATTCCACAGCATGTCGTGACGTTGCACGAAGGATTTTTCACTATCAAAGGTGACGCGGGCGGTATCATTCCCATTCAGCAAGTGATCTTCGATCCCGATCCAGTCGTGCCCGGCCAACCCGCCAGCGGCACCCTTCGGGTGGTCTTCTTTGAACCGCTGCCCGATGACCGCTATACGCTGACGATTTCCGATTCCCTGACCGATCCATCGGGCAACAAGCTGGACGGTGAGAGCAACGCCATTCAACCGGGAACTCCGACATTCCCCAGCGGCAATGGCGCGCCTGGGGGGGACTTTGTAGCGCGGTTTTCAATCGATAGCGCTCCTGAGATTGCGGTCTACTCGGGCACGACGATTACGGCCGACATCAACGGCAATGGTTTCTTCGATCCGCAGAACGCCGACGCCACCAATCGTGATCTGATGTTCCAGTTCGGCGGCATCAGCGATCAACGGTTCGCGGGCAAGCTGGGCACGAGCGAGTTCGACGTGTTTGCCTTGTACGGACGGGCTGCCAATCAGTTCCGGTTTGTCTTCGATACGAATGGCAACGGCTCGCTCGATGCTGCCGATACAACCACCGTGGCCGGCCTGCAGGTCAACGGCCTGGCGGCGGCGGGTAACTTCAACATCGCGGCGGCTGGCGATGAGGTGGCAGTTTTCGACGGAACCAGGTGGTTTCTCGACACCAACGGAAATCGCAATATCGATGCCGGCGACACGCAGGTGCCAACTGCCATGCGCGGGTATCCCGTGGTCGGTGATTTCGACGGCGACGGGGACGACGACCTCGGCACCTATCAAAACGACACATGGTTTTTCGATCTCGATCGTAACGGCACGCTCGACGCCACGATCGCCTTTGGCGCGCTTGGCAAGCTCGATCGCCCGGTAGTGGCGGACCTCGATGGCGCCGGCATCGCCGACCTCGGTTTGTGGGTTCCCGATTCCGGCACGCTTGGCGGTGATGGCGAGTGGCGGTGGTTGATTTCGAACGATCCGACTGCGGTCGTGCGGATTCCGAACACAGTCACGACGCTCAACCATCCGTTCGCACCGTTCCCGCTGGGCGCCGACAGGACCTTCAAGTTCGGCAGCCCGTTTGCGCTGCCGCTGGTCGGCAATTTCGATCCGCCGGTGGGCACAACTTCATCGGCCGTCACGACAGCGCCTTTGCCGCCTCCAACCGCTGCCCTGATTCCACCTAAAACGAAGCCGACGACGCCGGCTATTGTTCTGCCCACCCCCACCCCGATTGCAGCGTCGCAAAAAGTGGAAACTCCGCCTGTCGTCACCGCGACACCGCCCGCTGCCCCGCTGCCGGCTGCTCCCGCCATCGTTACAACAACGACGCCATCCGTTGCCGCGCCAGTCAGCGTCGTCACAACGGCGGACGTTTCTGTGGTGAAAGTCGCCGCGGCCATGCATGCCATCGCCGGCGCGAATGTCGTCTACACCATTACAGTACGAAACGCATCGCGGGCGGAAGCGCAAAACGTCGTTGTCACCGACTTTCTGCCGAATGGCCTGACGATCCTCTCACACCGACAAACCAGCGGCCCGGCCTTCGAACTCTCGAACACCGGCATGGCCGTGCGAAACACACTGTCGGCCATGCCGGCCGTTTCGTACGCCACGTTTGAAATTGTCGCCCGCGTCGCTGCCGACTTGCCCGACAAGTTCCGCTTAATCAACGGCGCAACCATCACCACCAGTTCGATCGACCCCAGGCCGCGAAACAACGCCATCGCCGCCCCCAAAGTGTCTGTGCTGCACGCGGGCATCGCGCTCGCGGACACGTGGGCCGGTCT
>SXHT01000169.1 GCA_005773095.1 Planctomycetaceae bacterium | reverse complement strand
GCACAAGATCCTAAGTCTTGCGTGTCTGCCAATTCCACCACGCGGCCAGGCCTCCCAAGCACCCTCTGAATTTCGGAATCTGCAGATACCATCGTAACGCATGACCGCCCAACGTGCCATGGGCTTGGCGATCATGAATCAGCAGCATTGCTTCATCAAAGTCGGCGACCGGGGGCACGGGACGGATTGAAAATCCCTCCTACTTGCCGACGGCGCAATCGTCCCGTGGCACAATCCAGGGCCAATCAGTTATCCGCTGTTGGGCGGGCTTTGCCGGCCGGATTCGCGTGATTTTCCCATCCGCGGCCGGCAAAGCCGGCCCTGCCAAATTGCCGAATGCAAAACACTGATTGGTCCTGCGGTACAATTACGCTGGGTTGTAACCGAATGTTCGGATTACTAAAATGCAAAACAAATTTCAGTCAGCGCCACGCCAACCGGGCGGCGTAATACGCGTGCCGCGGTTTGGTTGCGATCATCCAGGAGTTCTGCCATGAGAAGAGGATCCCGATTTACGCGCCGCGATTTTGTGAAAACCGGCGCCGCCCTTTCCGGCGCTGGGCTGGTTACGCCCTATTGGCTTACGGGCGCCGCCCGGGCCGAGCCCGCCGGAACCAATCTTCGTTTTGGCGCGATTGGTGTCAACGGCCGCGGCTTCGACCTCGTCGAGCAGGCGATCCGCGGCGGCGCCCAATTGATGGCCATTGCCGATGTGGACTCGCAGCCTGCCGAGCAACGCAAACAACAAACCGGCGGCAAGGCTGACCTGTACGTCGACTACCGCAAGTTGCTGGATCGCAAGGACATCGATTTCGTGACGATCGGCACGCCCGATCACTGGCACACCAAGATCGCGCTCGAGGCCATGCACGCCGGCAAGGACGTGTACTGCGAAAAACCGCTGACGCTGACGATCGACGAGGGCAAGCTGCTGCGCAAGGCCGTGAAGGACAGCGGGCGGGTTTTTCAGGTTGGCACACAACAGCGCAGCGAATACGGGTCGAATTTCCTGACTGCCGTGGCCCTCTGCCGCGCTGGCCGCGTTGGCGACATTCAGCGCATCACCTGTGCCATTGGCAATGCGGATTCGGGTGGGCCGTTCAAGGAGCAGGAACCGCCGGCGCACCTGGATTGGGACTTCTGGCTGGGTCCGGCGCCCAAGGTGCCGTACATGCCCGAGCGCTGCCACTTCAAGTTTCGCTGGTGGTACGACTACTCAGGCGGACAGGTGACCGACTGGGGCGTCCACCATGTGGACATCGCCCATTGGGCGATGGGTGCGACCGACACCGGGCCCGTCGCGATCGAAGGCACCGGCGAGTTTCCCAAAATTCCCCTGGGGTATGAAACCGCTGTCAAGTTTAACATTAAGTGCAACTTTCGCAGCGGTGTGGAGCTGTTAATTGTGAATGCTGTTCCCGAGTTTGACAACGGCGTGTTGATCGAAGGCACACAGGGCCGGCTGTTTGTCAACCGCGGCAAACTGACGGGCCGACCCGTCGAGGCACTCGCGGAGGCTCCGTTGCCGGAAGGCGCCCTGCTGAAGCTCTGCAAGGGCAAGCAACCGGGCAGCCACATGGGCAATTTCATGGAGTGCATCAAGGATCACGGCGAACCCGTCTCGGATGTGGCATCGCATCATCGGTCCATCACGACCTGCCACCTGGCCAACATCGCCATCCGTCTGGGCCGCCCGATCCGATGGGATCCCGACTCGGAGCAGATCATCGGCGACGACGAGGCCAATGCCTGGCAGAAGCGTAAACAGCGTTCGCCTTACCAATTCCAGGTGTCGAGTTGAAACGCGCTTTCGCAGCTTTTCGCATGGCTGTGAGAAATGCGGGTTTGGACGCTGAAGTTTTCTTCTTTCCCGGCCTGGGGCCCGTTCGTATAATGCGTTTGGGCGGCGCAAGTGATTTCAGCGTAATTTGTTAGCTCAAAGGCAAGCTGTGCATGGGGGAGGTCGATCGGCGTCCTGTCGGCAGCAATGCCAAGGGCGGGTGCTCGTGGATGTCGGGGCCGCCGGCGGCTGCCTGCAAAAGGTCCGCGGATGATTCCGCCGTCGCAAGGGGATCGAATATTTCGCTCACGGCCACGAATGAGACATTCAATACCCACCCTAAGCGTAAGCGAGGGAACCAGTTGCCGTCCTTGCTTACGCTTTGGGTTCGTATTGAATTCGACCGCGAGCAGCATTGAATCGCGGCCCCGGGGGAGCGTGGGATGCTTTGGCGCCCCACCAATCGGCGCAAGTCCGCCGTTGGCCCGCTCGTCTGTGCCGGCACTCGTTCGGTGCGTATTGCTCGGGTGCGTTTGCGTCTGGCTTGTGCGACCGTACCCGATCGCCGCCCAGATTTCGCTGCCGCAGTTTGAGCTGTCGGAGACGGTGCATCTTGACGAGGCCGACAGCGCCACTCGGGCCCATCTGGAGCGAGTCAAAGCCTATGTCGCTGAAGGCCAGTGGGATGAGTCGGTTGAGACTTTACGGCAGGTGATGGAAACACACGGTCGGAAGGTAGTCTCAGTCGCATCCGGCCGGTATGTAAGCGTTGCCGACTACTGCCATCTGCAAATCGCAGCCTTGCCCAGCGAAGCGTTGACGCTCTATCGTGGGCGGGTTGATCCGTTGGCGGGAAAGTCGTACGAGGAAGCGGTTGCCGTGCGGGATGCTGATCGCCTGCGGGAAATTGTCGATCAGATGTTCTGCAGCACCTGGGGGGACGACGCACTGTGGGCCCTCGGTGAGATCTCGCTTGAACGCGGCGAATATGCAGCCGCGCGTGGCTGTTGGGAATCGCTCATTCAGCAACCGCCAGCGGCGCTTGCTGCCGACCAGTATCGTCATGCCACCGAGCATGGCGATCTACCTGCTGCCGACTTCGAGCTGTTGACCCAATGGTACCAGCGCGACGCCGCCATCGAGCCACCGATCTATCGCCTCGTTCAGTCACCACCGCCGAATGACGAAGAACGTGCGGCCTTGGTACGGATCCGCAGCGCACTGGGCCTGCCGATCCGTCGCTTGGAGTATCCGGGCTCGACCATACCGCTGGCAGAAATCCGGGCTCGCTTGACCCTTGTGAGCATTCTTGAAGGGAACCTCCCCCGGGCGAAGGCGGAAATTGCCGCGTACGCTCAGGCCTATCCCACTGCCAGAGGCATTCTTGCCGGGCGCACGACGAACCTGGCAACAGGTCTCTCAGCGATGTTGGCCGCGGCTGAAACGTGGCCTTTGCCGACGACGAGCGGCGATTGGCCAACATTTGCCGGAAACTTTGCGCGCAATGGAATCGGCCCCCGCGTGAGGGAGATCGGGCCGCCCGTTTGGAAAGCACCGCTAGAGCTTGGCGAACCGATGTCGGCGGATATGGCCAATAACCGCGTGTTCAGTTCCCGGCGCGTGGCGGAAGACGTCAGCGCGCTTTTGAGTTATCACCCGGTGGTTGTGGGGGATTTGGTGCTGTGGTCGAACCATCGTTACATTTTCGCGTTCCGTCTGGCGAGCGGTCAACCCGCCTGGCCCGGCGATCCCGGGAAACCGGCGGGCGTCATCTACGACAACGAGGCCGTTGACTCGCAGCCGATACGCGCTCAGCGGGGCTTGGGTGTTCCTCGATTCACGCTCACGGTGCACGACGACAAACTGTACGCGCGGATGGGTTCGCAGGTGACGAGTCGGCGGGTGGAGACCTTCGAGCATCAACGAGGCGATCTCGTGTGCTTGGATTTGGCGGCGGAGGGCCGACTTGTCTGGAAGCTGCCGCTGGTTCCGCCGGAAGCGGACCGCTGGTCTTTCGAAGGGGCGCCCGTTGTTGACGGCCCCAACGTGTATGTGGCGGTGCGGCGCAGCGACGTTCGGCCGCAAGCTTTCATCGCCTGCCTTGATGCTGAAACCGGCCAGCAGCGCTGGCAGACGTTCGTTTGCTCGGCCGAAACGCCAGGTGGCGGGCAGAGCGACGAAATCACGCATAATCTGCTGACGCTCAACGAAGGCGTGCTGTATTTCAATTCCAATTTAGGCGCGGTCGCCGCGATTCAGGCGCGCGATGGCCGCGTGAAGTGGATTCGGCTTTACAATCGGGCTCGCAAGTCGGGTAGCGACGGGCTCGACCGGAAGGCCGATCATTTTTATCGCGACCTCAACCCTTGCATTTACCACCAGGGACTCGTCTACGCCGCCCCGAGCGACTGCGAATGGATTTTGGCCATCGATGCCGGGACCGGTGAGATCGCCTGGGACAGCCGGTTGCCCGACGATGCGATTCACCTTCTTGGCGTCTCGCAAGGAATGCTGCTGGCCAGCGGCAACAAACTTTGGTGGCTGGACGCCCTGGGGGGCAAGGTTCGGTCGGCATGGCCAGGCGGAACTCCGCTGGGTTACGGCCGCGGCACGATCGTCGGCGATCAGGTGCTGTGGACCTCACGCGACGCACTGTTTTCGTTCGACGTTGCGGCTTCGAGCGCGACCCCCGTCATGCGCCGACCACCAACGCCATTGGGTTCAATTTACGGTGCGACCGGCGGTAATCTGATGCCGGCGCGCGGGGATCGGTTGCTGCTGGCAACCGCCAATAAGCTATTCGCGTTTAACGTCTGGACGGGCGAGGCAAAATCCGAAATCCGCAGCCCACCGGTAACAAGTCCGAAATCCCAGTGAACCAGTTTCAAAGCCGACACCCCTATTCCCCAATCGCCCTATGTTGCACGACCACGATGTTCAAGCGGTGGATCGACTCAATGAGGCTTACCGCCGGATCACGGGCGAGCTGAGCAAGGTGATCGTCGGGCAAAAGCAGGTGATCGAAGAACTCATGATTTCGATGTTCGCCCGCGGTCATTGCCTGCTGGTGGGCGTGCCGGGGCTGGCCAAGACGTTGATGATTCGCACGCTTGCCGATGCGCTGTCGCTTAAATTCAGCCGCATTCAGTTCACGCCCGACCTGATGCCCGCCGACATTACCGGCACTGAGGTGATTCAGGAAGACAAAACGACGGGCACGCGCGAGTTCAAGTTTCTGCCAGGCCCGATATTTGCCAACGTGATTCTGGCCGACGAGATTAATCGCACGCCCCCCAAGACGCAGGCCGCGCTGCTCGAGGCCATGCAGGAGCACCAGATCACGGTTGGAGGCAGGCGTTACGGGCTTAGCGAACCGTTT
>SXHT01000168.1 GCA_005773095.1 Planctomycetaceae bacterium | reverse complement strand
GTAGGGGACGTTTCAAGCCACATTTCAATGAGGAGATGCCATGTTAGGAGTAACCATTAGCGCGTGCTTGCAAGTTTCCATGATCGCGGCCGCCGCAAACGGGGGCAGCTACAAAGAGGCATATCACGAAGCCAAGGCAACCGGCACGCCTCTTGTCATTTTAGTGGGTGCCGACTGGTGCCCAGGTTGCCAGACGATGAAGCACTCGGTGATTCCTGCTCTCCAGGAAGCAGGCGACCTGGCCCAAGTCTCGTTTGCCACGGTCAATACCGACCAGGATCGCGAGTTGGCCGACAAGCTCATGCAGGGGGGTTCGATTCCGCAGCTCATCGTCTACAAGCAAACCGAAGCCGGCTGGCAGCGCGAGCAGGTCACGGGGGCGCATAGCGTTACAGAAACCCGCGGTCTGCTGCGGCGAGTGGTCAAGCGGCTGATGAGCCGGTGACGATTGGCTTTGGGCAGGAAATCCCCTCACGGTGGGCCTTGCGGCCAACCCGCCAGGCCCGGTTTTTTGCTGCGGTTCTGTGGCGTAACCGTACACGGGCAGTCACCGTTCGGGGGCCGGGGACTGGCTCATTTTCTCGGCGAATTCGCGCAAGCTGCACCGTCCTGTTGCCTGCTTGCCAAACCTGGTTCCCGGGAAAACGTGCCCGTCGCCTGGCCAGTGAACGGTTACCACGGCCAAAGATTTCGTTCAACTCTAGAATGGCCCGTTCGACGTCGATCTGGTATTCGCATCGGGTCGTTGTTCCACCAGATTGTAGCGGCGGATTTTTCGGTCGAGCGTCGAGCGCTCGATCCCCAGCATTCCCGCGGCCTGGCTCTTGTTCCAGCCCGTGGCCACCAGAGTCGCATGAATGTGCTGCCGCTCGATATCGTCGAGCGTCATCGGACGGAAGGGCTGGTTGCCCGCGGAAATCGATGGCGGATCGTTGGTGTCGCCTGATGTGGCGAGCTGCGTAAGCGTAAGATCTTCCGGCTCCACGAGGTCGCTGCGTGAAAGCACTACGGCACGCTCGATTACGTTTTTCAGTTCGCGAATATGTCCCGGCCAGCGATATTTGCGCATCAACTCCATCGCCTGGGGGGAAAAGCCGCGAATTTTGCGCCCCGTCTCGGAGTTGAATCGCTGCAAGAAGTAGTGGGCCAATTCGGGAATGTCCTCGGGACGTTTGCGAAGCGCCGGGACGACGATCTCAAGCACCCGCAGGCGGAAATACAGGTCACGGCGGAAACGTCCCTCGGCCACGTCGCGCTCCAAGTCACGGTTGGTTGCGGCGATCACGCGCACGTCCACCTTGATCGACTGCGTGCCACCGACGCGCTCGAACGGATGCCCTTCCAGCACACGCAGAAACTTGGCCTGAATTGCCGGGCTCAACTCGCCGATTTCATCGAGCATCAACGTGCCGCCATCGGATTGCTCGAACTTGCCGATTTTGCGTTGCGTGGCCCCGGTAAACGCGCCTTGGTCGTGACCGAAAAGTTCACTGGCCAGCAGACTGCGCGAAAGCGCAGCGCAATTCAAGCACACAAACGGGCCCTTCTTGCGCGGGCTGCTGAAATGCACGGCGCGCGCAACCAGTTCCTTGCCGACGCCACTCTCGCCGCGGATCAGCACGGTGGCGCGGCTGGGAGCCGCGCGGGCAATTTCCTGCGTAATCTTAGCGACCGCAGGGCTGTTGCCTACAATCTCGCTCTGCACGCCTAATCGCTCGCGGAGCTGCAAATTCTCGTCACGAATGCGATTGAGGTTTTCCGCCAGTTCCTGCCGGCGGCTGAGGTTCTCCAGCGCCACCCCGACGGTGTCCGCGACCGCCAGCGTGAACTCCAAATCGTCGGGGTCGGGTGCTCGATGCTCGTCGGTCGAATACAAGTGCACCAATCCGAAGATGCGATTTTCGTGGCGAATCGGTGCGCAGATCACGCTGGTGGCATGCACATCCCCCTTGCTGTCGCGGCTGCCCAGCCGACTATCGCCCATCACGTTGCGGGCCAACATAGCTTCGCCTTCGCGCAGCACCATGGACGCCAGAAAACTGGAGACACGGTGATAAGGCAGTTCGGTGTCGGTGCGACAGGCCACCACATTGAGATCGGCGGAAGTCGGCTCGCCGACTTGATTTCGCGGCAACAGCAGCATTCCTCCCGCGTCGATGCGAGTGCCTTTGAACAGACCACCGAGCGCCAGATCGGCGACGGCCAGTTGATCGGTCGATTTTGCCAGTTCAAACGCCAGCCGGGCCAGGTTGGCCGCGGCGTGCCCCGTCTCCGGCGAGCCTGCATCGACGTGAGAATGCGGTTCCAAATAACGCGTTTGCCCACGACGGTGCGTGATCGTGGCGCCTTCTTCGCTGGTCAGCACATGTTCATCGTCGGTCTCAGGCGCCAACGTAGCATGCGCCTCCTGCTTCTCGTCACGGGCGTGACGTAGGATCGCGCTGGAGTCGGGAAAGGCCTTTGACAAATCGTGCACAAACGCCAACTGCGATTGGCCGATGCGAATGATTTCGCCCGCGTGCAAAACATAATCGCCGCGAATCGAGTTTTCGCCAACCAACGTGCCGTTGCGACTTTCCAGATCGCGAACGGTCCACTCCCCTTCGGAATGGAACAGCTCGGCATGATTGCGGCTGCAACGTTCGTCTTTGATGACGATCTGATTCGTGGGCGCGCGGCCGATCGTAACGGCCTGCCCCGGCACCAGCCGGAACACGTCGGTCCATTTGGAACCTTCCCGAATCACGAGATATGCGAGTTGCGACACGCGTTCGATGCCCCCCACGCAGGCGGCAGGCCGATCGGCCCCGCCGAGGCCGCCATAGTGTATCGAAATGCTACACTTCCACCTTATAACCGGCAGGGGGCTACTTGCAAGCGATTTTCTGAGATGCTGCTGATTTGTAACTTCTTGCCTCCCCGATTACGCTAAATGCTTGGCCCAACGGCCTTTGCAAATCTGGAACAGGAGTATTTCGTCATGGCCCGTTTTTCGGTTGGCAAGCTTATTTCATGTCGCTGGGCCCCCTCGTTGCTGGCGGTCGCATGGCTTCTGACGTCGCATCCGGTTGCGCTGGCTCAGATTGTTCAGCGGCAAGTCGGCGGTGTTTGGATTGACGCCGACGGTATTCTTCGCAATCAAGACCGCGATGAAACCAATGCACTCAAAGCGAAGCAAGAAATCGCCGCGCAGGCCGTGCCGGGCGATTTGAACGAGAAGAGCGATCTGCGCAAGGTTTCGCTGCGCCGCCTGGAAGCAGCCATCGCCGAAACCGAAACCAACGGCAATCCGCTGCCTGACGAAATCAAATACCTGGCCGGCATGGAGCGCGTTCAATACGTGTTTGTCTATCCCGAGCAGCAAGACATTGTGATCGCGGGTCCCGGTGAGGGTTGGAAGATCAACGCACAGGGCGAAGTGGTCGGCAAGACCAGCGGCAAGCCCGTGCTGTTGCTCGACGATTTGCTCGTTGCGCTTCGCACCGCCAGCCGCGCTCGTCGGGAAAGCATTAGCTGCTCGATCGAACCGACGGCGGAGGGACTGAGCCGATTAAAAGCGATTGCCAAGTCGCTGCGACAGGGTGAGGGCGTTTTGAAGACGATCGAAGACACGCTTGGCATGCAGACGATCAGCGTCACGGGCGTTCCGGCCGATAGCCATTTCGCCCGCGTGATTGTCGCCGCCGATTACAAGATGAAGCGGCTGGCGATGAATTTCGACAAGTCGCCGGTGAGGGGCATGCCCAGCTACATGGAAATGATCGGCGCGGGTCCGAAGGGCATGAATAATATGCTGCCACGCTGGTGGCTGGCGCCGAACTACGACTCACTTTTGACCGACGGCGAGGGGACCGCCTGGGAGTTCCGCGCCGCCGGCGTGAAGTGCGTCGCCGAGGAAGACTTCATGAACGCCAGCGGCGAGCGAGTGCCGCAGACAAAGCAATCGGGGCCCATCAAGAAGTGGGCTGACACGATGACGGCCAAATACGAAGAGCTGTCGGCGAAAGACGTGGTGTTCGGCCAGCTTCGCAACTGCATTGACCTGGCGGTGGTTGCCGCGCTAATCACGAAGGAGCATCTCGACGAACGAGCCGGCCACAGTTTCAGCCTGCTGATGGATGAAAGCCAACTTCCCACCGAGCAATTCCACGCTCCGACCCAAGTGCCTTCGAAGGCGAGTGTGGTCCGTAAGGGCAGCACCTGGGTGATCAGCGCCAGCGGCGGAGTGCAGATCGACGCATGGTCACTCGCCGAGAAAGCGGAAGCAAATGATGCGGTGGCCCCCGCTCGCAAGCAAGCTGAATCCGACACGAATCTCTGGTGGTGGAACTGATCGCCGGGCGCCGGAACGCAGGCCTGGCCGAAGATTTCTGAGCGCATTCAATCGCTTTTCGGCATCGTCCTGGATCGTCCTAAGCTTGTTCCCGAGAGAGCCGAACTCGCCATCAGCTGTCGTCAACGAAGTCCTGTAGGAAACGAAGTGCGGCTGGATTTGTCTTCTTCGGGGCGAGGTCTTCAGCAGACCATGCTATTGCTTGCGTTTATGGCAGCCAACCCGCATTCTGTTGTGCTCTTGGATGAACCCGACGCGCATCTCGAGATTCTTCGGCAATGGCAAATGTATCAAATGCTGACCGAGGCGGCGCGAGAGCAAGGAAGTCAGATAATTATTGCCAGCCACTCGGAGGTAATCCTGAACGAAGCTGCCGATCGCGACGTCGTCGTGGCATTCGTTGGCAAGCCGCATAGAATTGATGATCGCGGCAACCAGTTGCTGAAGTCGCTGAAGGAGATTGGATTTGAGCAGTTTTAGGAAGCCGAGCTAACCGGCTGGGTACTCCGCATTGAAGGCTCGACTGATTTAGCCGTTCTTCAAGCGTTTGCCAAAAAGCTCAATCATCCCGCAAGTGAGCACCTGGGCCGACCGTTTACGCACTATATTTGCAATCAACCAAAGTCAGCCCCAGCCCACTTTCACGGTCTCCGCGAGGTGAAACCCAATCTTGAAGGGTTCGTTTTGTGTAACCGCATCGAGCGCGGCATGGGTCCTTGAACCGGTTCTGCCTCGGTAGTTCCGGCGCGCGATATAGGGCTCGCAACCCACCTTTGATTTTCTTGAGCGACGTGCCTTATCTGCCCCTCGCCTTCAATTCGATCAGAACGTGTGGCTTCCCGTCCAGGCCGGCGATTGAGGCGCCCGCGGCGTCCCCTTTTTGCCGTGGATCCGTGACTTGGGGAGAAGCGTTTTCGCTCCCTGGCTAACGCTTCGGGATGGAGTCCCGAGGCGAAGTCTCGTCGGGCAAGGAAAAATCGGCGATGAAGAGTTGGCTGCTTTTGTCTTCGGCGCGGTTGCTGGTCCACATCAGTTGCCGGCCGTCGGGAGAAAAGACGGGGAGCACGTCGGCGGAGGGATGATCGGTGATGCGCGTCACGTGGTCGCGGCTCTCCGAGCCGCGATCGCGAGTCTCGGAGAGACTCGGCCACGTGACAGGGGAGTCGCGGCTCTCCGAGCCGTGATCGCGAGTCTCGGAGAGACTCGGCCACGTGACAGGGGCAATCTTGCCGTCTTTGATTTCATATTTCATCAGCCACAAATCGTAGTTGGGTCGGGCCCTGGGGTCCGCGTGATCGGCGCCGGTCCAGATGATGTAGGGCTTCGCCGGATGCCAGTACGGCGCCCAGTTGACGCCCACGTTGTCGGTGAGCGCGACGTCAGTCTTACCGTCGAGACTGATCGCGTGGATTTGCAGGAAGCCTTCCCTCTTGCGATCGCTGCGGTAGACGATCCACTTGCCATCGGGCGAAATGAAGGGGCCACCGTCGTAGCCGGGCTCGTTCGTGAGCTGTCGCACGTTGCTGCCGTCGGCATTCATCAAATAGATATCCGGGTCGCCGTCGCGGTCGCTGCAGAAGGCGATCAACCGGCCGTCGGGCGAATAAGCCCCTTCGGCGTCGTAGCCCGGCGAGTTGGTAAGGTTCTTCAGGTGCTTGCCGTTGCGATCTGCTTCAAAGATCTCCATCTGGGGATCGAAGTCCCACTGGTAGCGGCGTCGCTTGCCGGCCTGCGCGTCTTCCTCCTGCTGCTTGCGTTCCTTCTCCTCGGTGGCCGAAAGCAGCGGGTCGAGGTGGCTGGAGGCAAAGATCAGTTTGTCTTCTGTGGGTGCGAAAAAAGCGCAGGTCGTGCGTCCGCGGCCTGTGCTCACGAGCGTCGGCTTTCCTGCTTCGAGCGGCTGCTTGTAGATCTGATAGAACGGATAGCCCTGCGGCACCGCCTGATAGATGATGGTCTTGCCGTCGGGTGAGAAGTAACCTTCGCCCGCCTTTACCATGCCAGCGGTAATCTGACGCATGTTTTTCAGGAATTGAGACTCGATCGAATCACCGCCGTGTGCACTCGCGCCATAGTTTAACAGCAGCAGCACGTATATGGCCGTTTTCGCCGACATAAAGCACTCCGTTTTGTAAAACCGTCGAAAGGTGTTTTCGTCACAAGAACATTACCGCAGAGACTCGAAGAACTCAAATGGTAATCAACGATTAAACGAGCGGTACCCATTGCAAGAAATTGCTCCATCGCGGTTGAAACTCGGCCCAAGTTCAGGGAGAATTCATCGCCTTGGAAAGTCTCTCCCATTGGATCCATCTTGAAGGTGCACGGGCCATGTCTACCGAACAATCGCAGCAGCTTTATCGGCGCGCTAAACAGCTCATTCCGGGTGGCACGCAATTGCTAAGCAAGCGGCCCGAGATGTTTGCGCCCGATCAGTGGCCCGCGTACTACCGTTCCGCCAAGGGCTGCGAGACGGTCGATCTCGATGGCAATTTGTACCTCGACATGTCGGGCATGGGCATTGGGGCTTGCCTGTTGGGCTTTGCCGACCCGGATGTCACCGCGGCCGTCGTTCGCCGCGTGCAAGACGGCGTGGCGAGCACGCTTAATTCGCCGGATGAGGTCGCGCTGGCAGAGCTCCTGATTGAGCTACACCCTTGGGCCGACAAAGTTCGGTATGCGCGCACCGGTGGTGAAGCGATGGCGGTGGCGGTTCGCATCGCGCGAGCGGCCACCGGTCGCAATTTGTTGGCCGTGTGCGGCTACCATGGATGGCACGACTGGTACCTGGCCGCGAATCGATCGGCCGACGGCGCCTCAGATTCACTCCATGGGCACCTGCTGCCGGGACTGTCTCCCGCGGGCGTGCCTGCGCAGTTGGCCGGCACGACCTTCACGTTTACGTACAACAAGATCGACGAACTGGCGGATATTGTCCGCCGACACTCAAGTGATTTGGCCGCCGTGGTGATGGAACCGACTCGCAGCGAGGAGCCGCAGCCAGGTTTTCTGGAAGCGGTGCGCACTTTGTGCGATCGATCGGGAGCGGTACTCGTGGTCGACGAGATCACGGCGGGCTGGCGATTCGCGCTGGGCGGGGCGCACCTGCGCTACGGCCTCGAACCGGACATCGCCGTGTTTGCAAAGGCGCTGGGCAACGGCCATCCGATGGCGGCGATCATCGGCCGGTCCAGCGTGATGCAGGCTGCACAAGAAACGTTTATCTCAAGCTCGAATTGGACGGAGGCGGCAGGTCCGGCGGCGGCACTCGCCACGGTCCAAAAAATGCGCCGTCTGGATGTACCGGCTCACATTCACTCACAGGGAATGCGCCTTCACGAAGGCCTGCGGAAAATTGCCGATTCTCGCCGCGTGCCGATTAAGATCGTGGGGCAACCGGCGCTGACCTTCGTCTCAATTGACCACCCAGCAGGGGCCGCGTTGCAAACGCTGTTCACGGTTCGCATGCTGAACCACGGGATCCTTGCCGGCACCATTTTTTATCCGAGCTTGGCGCACGAGCCGCGGCACATCGACACCTACCTGGCCGCCGCCGAGGTAGTGTTTGCCGAGCTGGCCGACGCCATCGAACACGACGACGCAGTGAAGCGCATCGGCGGACCCGTCAAGCATGTCGGGTTTTCCCGCCTGGCGTGAGCTTGTGCCGTTGGTATGGCGGAATACCAACGGCTTGGATCGGGAGTTACCATGAAGAAGAGGGGGCAGTCGCATTTTTCCACGAACCACGTTGGACAACGACTCAATAGAACGACGCACAGATCGCGACTTTGCCGGGACTATGAGCCGGTCCCCGGCCCATGAACGGTGACTCGCCGGTTGACTTTTCACCGCGGTCGGCAGCGCAGACAGGCGCGGGTGCGCCCATCTGCCCCGCTCGAATCCCGCAAGAGGACAGGAACCATGAAATCATCGTATCGGTCTCGCCTCACTTACCAGGACGACGTTTGCATTTTGCGCAAGCTGCCGGCGCCGTGCCCGGATGCCAACAGTACCCGCGAAAAGGTTCGACGCTGGTTTCGGCCGGCACTGATGGTGCTGGTCGTCGCGGTCGTCGAACACTTTGGTTTAGAGACTGCCGATGCTGCGCAGCTCTCGGCAGGAGTCGCCACGGTCGACATTACCAATCGAGAGGCTGGGTTAGTCCATGATCCCTTGTATGTCAAAGCGCTGGTGCTCAAGAGTGACACCACGTCGGCCGTGATTATTACCGTCGATGCAGTTGCCATCGGGGAAATTGGCACGATCGGCAACGACTATCTTCCCAACGTTCGTTCGCGGATTGAGAGCGAGCTTGACATCAAGCCCACGAATGTCCTGGTCAATGCCAGCCATTGTCACGGAGTCGTCTGCATGGATGTTGGCGAGCGGACTTTCCAGGCGGTGAAGGAAGCCTCGCGGAACCTGGTTCCCGTCCGTGTCGCCGCGGGCGTCGGACATGAGGATCGGATCATGGAGAACCGCCGGCTCCGATTGAAAAACGGCAAGGAGGCGGACTCGCGCCATGCGTACTCGCTGCCACCCGATGAGGAGGTCGCGGCGGTTGGCCCGGTCGATCCGGCCATCGGCCTGCTTCGGTTGGATCGGGAGGATGGGAGCACGCTGGCGGTTGTCTACAATTTCGCCTGCCATCCCATTCAGGGAAATCCCAGTGGCGGCAACACCGCGGACCTTGTCGGTTTTGCTTCCAAGGTGATCGAAGACAATTTGAGCGAGGGGACGATTGCCCTGTTTCTGCAGGGCTGTGGCGGCGACATCAATCCGGTCTTGTATAAGGATGTGGAGAATCCTCGGAATGCGGAGCCGCTAGGCAACATGCTGGGCCTGAGCGTCTTGCAGGCATTGAGAAAGATACCGAGCCGAGAGGATGCTCGGCTGACCGTCCTCAACGAAACCATCGAACTGCCAAGAGGCGATGTGGCACAACGGATCATTTCCATGGAAGCCACGCAGACACGACTGCTTCAGTCCTTGAAAGGAACGAGCCTGAACCTGAAGACGTTTATTCCCCTGGTCGTGAAGCATAGCTTGTCCAGCGAGTTTCCCTCGTACTATTCCCACCGGTACTTGCATGAGAAGACGTTGGGGCGGGATGACTTGAGCAGACTCGATGCGGAGAATCGGCACAATTTGAAGCTGTATGTGGAGAACATCCATGTCATGGAAGAACTAACAAGAGTTCAAACGAATCTGGCTCTCCTGCGAAAGCACCAAGCGCACCATGCGGCGGCCGGAAAGAGAACGATCGATGTTGAGCTGCTGGGGATGAGAATCGGGGATTTTGTGCTGGCCACGTTTCCCGGGGAACTAACTGTACAGATTGGACTCAACATTAAGAAAGCATCCCCTCATGAATTCACGTTCGTCGCCGGCTATACGAACGGCTATATCTACTATGCGCCCACGGAGGAGCAGCTTCGAAACAATCTGGGCGGGGCTCAGGAGGATAGCGATTGCCTGTTGGCGCCGGAATGGCAGAAGGCGTACGAAGCCAAGGCAGCGGAAATGTTGAAGCAATTGTAACCAGGACGGTCCTCGCGTCAACGCACCGGCGGCGTTTTGGAATAACCCTGGGCCTCACTCTCCGCAGCCATGCTTTGCCATCGGTGCATCGGTTTCCAGCCAAGCATTTGTTTGAGCTTGGCGCAGCTTACCAGGCCTTCGCGCTGCGATAGTTCACCGCGCAGGTCGGCGATCTTCGGGTAGTGCTGCGCCAGGAGCTTGCGCGTGGGCGTCGTCACGCAGACATCGTCGGCCGCGACTTTGAAGGCCTCGAAGCCCGTGCAATCCGATTGCAGCCAGGCGAGACAGGCGGTCGCCACGTCGCGGGCGTCGATGTAGGACCAGAGCGAGTCCGCCGCCGCCACATCATTCTCGGTGAATTTTCGAAATCGCCATTCGTAAGAACCCTCGTACACGATGCGCTGCGGACGCAGCGCGGCAATGGCCAGCCCGTGCCAGCGAGCATAGTGCCGGGCCAGCGTTTCCAGATTCTGCTTGACAGCGCCGTAAATGCCGTCGGGCAGCTTGGGCGTCTCTTCGTCGATCGGCAGGTAGGGCACGCGATCGTATTCGCCGTAGATCATTGGGCTGCTGGCCAGCACCACGCGATTAATGCGCAAGTTGGCTGCGGCCTGCAACACGTGATATCCACCCACGGCCAGATTGCGATAGGCCGCCTCCCAGGACGTCCAGGAATCGGTGGGCAAGCTGCCAAAGTGGACGATGGCATCCGCGCCGGCCAGCGCGTCGTGCACACCGGCTCCCTCCTCCAAGTCGAGCTGGCGGTAGTCCTGCTCCCAGAAAGCGCACGGCTTCAAGTCCACTCCCAGCACCTGATAACCGGCCTCGCGCAGCACACGTACGATCGAAACGCCCGTGCCCCCCTTGGCGCCGGTGACGACGACTTTTTTCATAATTTTCTCCCTGGTCTGTGATTTCAAATCAACGGCAATCCACCGTCACTGTCCATGAAGGTTCGCAGCTTCAGTGGTTGATAAGGATGTTGCTTCACGTAGTTCCAGTCCAATTCAATTCCCAATCCTGGGCGATCACTGGGAGTAACATGTCCGCGTTCCACTTTAGGTCCGAAGACTTGAACCTTGTCGAACCAGGGGCGATGCCGGCAATGTTCCAGAATCAGGAAGTTTGGCATGCAGGCCGCTGCATGAACGGCGGCCGCAAGTGCCACCGGTCCGTACGGATTGTGGGGTGCGATCTGCACTCCGTAGACTTCCGCGTAGGAGGCGATTCGCAGCAATTCACCGATTCCGCCGCAGTGCGAGAGATCGGCCTGGATGACGTCGACGGCCCCTTGTTCGAGCCACTCGCGGAATTGCCAGCGCGTCACCAATCTTTCTCCCGCCGCGATCCTCACGCCGGGAAACGCGCGACGCATTTCAATCAGCTTCTGTGGCGTGTCCATATTCACCGGTTCCTCCACGAACAGCATGCGGACGTCGCGCAGCCCTTCGGTGAGGCGATGCGCGGCCTGCAACGAAAAGATTCCGCCGCAGTCGATCATCAAGTCGCATTGGGGTCCTGCCGCCGCGCGGATCTTGCGGGCAACGTCCAGCGCTTCGTCCACCTGCCGCTCATCATCAAACGGAACGACAAGAGCGCCGGGGCCGAATTTGAATGCGTCGAAACCTTCGTCAACCGCGCCCCGCGCCTCGTCACTGGCCGAGGCCAATCCGAGATCGGTCCGAGCGTACAACCGCACTTTGTTTCGCACGGTTCCACCGAGCAGCTGGAAGACAGGCAGACCCAAGGCTTTACCGGTCACATCCCAAAGTGCCTGCTCGATGCCGCTGGCGGCACTCGACGCGACCACCCCTCCGCGCCACCAGAAGAACCGCTGCATTTGCTGCCACGCATGGTGGATGCGCGTCGGATCCTGGCCGATCAAGAGCGGCGCGAAATGCTGCTCGATCATGGCCACCACCGCCAACTCGTGGTACTCGGTCGTCGCTTCCCCCACGCCGACAAGTCCCTCGTCCGTTTCCACGCGGACAAAGATCCAGTTGCGAGAAGGCGCCAGCCCCCCGGGGCCCACGATGCCCATCAGATGGGCGCGAATCGAAACGATTTTCATGACGTTGGTTCTCTTACGTAGCAGGCGCACTGGGTGTGCCGTTGCCGATTATCTGGTTTCGCTCGGCTGGCGGATCGGTTGAAATCGGTCAAACACAAACAGGCCCACGCTCGCCACGCCACCCAACATTGCGGCAGCAAAAAACGGTTGGGGAGATTGCTGGGTGGGGTCCCACATCGAAGCCGCAACCCAGCCAAAAATCGTGCTGCCCAGCCCGGAGAACGTGATTGCAAATCCAATGGCGGTCGACCGCAGATCGGTCGGCATATGCTCGGCCATATATCCGGCGTGCGACCAACGCATGAATTGGCGCACGAATTCGAACAGGGCTACGCACGCGAACAACTGCCAGGCAATGCCACTGATGCCAATTCCCAGGGCCGCCAGCGCAAAGGAGGCGAGCATGATCACCGGTGCGATGCCCGGCGCACGGCGCCCCGCCAGACAGCCAACCGCGGCGCCTCCGGGGAGCCACATTAACGTCTTTAAAAGTTGCAACCAGATCCAGCCCGCGTCCTGCGAGCCGCTCTTCAGCCCCAAGTCCTCGGCCCGGTAAGGCAGGAACTGATTGGACGCCTGAAACACGGGGCCTCCCAGGAGGCACAAGGTAATCACCAAAGCCCAGAAGCGAGGTATTCTTGCAAGTCGCCCCACATCACGCAACGTACGGCTCCAGTCCGGCGCCGTCTCATGCTCGAATCGGCCGGGTTGCTGTCCAAAAAAACCGACCAGCAAGCCGCAAAATAGTGTGCTTCCAATCAGACCTAAGAAGATCCATTGGAAATCGGCGACGAGT
>SXHT01000167.1 GCA_005773095.1 Planctomycetaceae bacterium | reverse complement strand
TTGAACGTTCGGAAGTTATTTTTCCTCTTTGGTTTAGAGCGACTGTCGCGCAAAGATTGCACGACGCGCAAGGCGGAGAAACCTTGCCGATTTCACCGCGCCATCGGCGCCCACGGCTGGCCAGCAACGGGGCATTCTGGTATCGTAACTTGCGGGTTCCACAAACTGTGTGGCCCCGCTAGCGCCCGGTTAGTCAAGCCCGAGAAACTTTGCCGAGCCTGACGTTTGTGCCGGACGGTTGCCATTACGCCCGCCGCCCGCCCCCAAACTTGCCTGCCACTGGCTTTTTCGCAGTCGAACCTTCACCGATCAATCCCGTGGTCCCCTGCAATATCTTGGACGCTCCCGATCGAGAGTGAACTCATGGCATGTTGTTCGGTGATTCGCCTGCAGATTGCCGTCGCAGTAAGCCTGCTCGTGATCCCGGTCCCCCTCCATGCGGCCGAAAAGCCGGGCAAACTCGATCCACTCGACTGGACCAACTGGCGTGGTCCCGAGCAAGACCGCGTCTCCCGTGAAACGGGCCTGATCGATCAATGGGACCCGCAATCCGGCGAAAACCTACTCTGGAAGAACGACGCATTGGGTGGCATCAGCAACCCCATCGTCATGCACGGCCGGCTCTATACGATCGTGCGCCATGAGCCGGGGGGCGCCAAAGAACAGGAAATGGTGATCTGCGCCGATGCCGCCACCGGCGAAAAAATCTGGGAGAACAAATTCAATGTCTATCTCTCCGATGTGCCGGCGGAGCGCGTCGGCTGGTCGAGCTGCGTGGGCGATCCCACCACGAACCACGTCTACGCGATGGGCGTCAACGGATTCTTTCAATGTCTCGACGGTGCCACCGGAAAGACCATCTGGAGCCACTCGCTCAACGAGGAATATGGTCTCTTGAGCACCTACGGCGGACGGACGAACACCCCCGTCGTATTCGATGATCTGGTGATTACCAGTGCCGTCATGACCGGCTGGGGCGAAATGGCACTGCCGGCGCATCGGTTGATCGCCTTCAACAAGCACACGGGCGAACCCATTTGGCTCAACGGCACCCGGTTGCGGCCGGAAGACACAACGTACAGTACGCCGTTTCTCACCGTGCTCGACGGCCGGGCGGCGATGGTGTTTGGTAGTGGCGACGGCGCGGTCTGGGCGTTTGAGCCGCGCACCGGCAAGCCCATCTGGAATTTCCAGGTCTCAAGACGCGGCCTGAACGCGTCCCCCATCGTCTTGAACGACGGCACCGTGTTCGCTGGCAATGCCGAAGAGAACCTCGACAATCAATCGATGGGAAGCATCGTCGCAATCAACGGCAACTTGCACGGAGACATCACCAAAACCGGGCAACTTTGGCGAGCCGAGGGCATGGTCGGCAGAACATCGCTCTTGGAGCATAACGGTCGCCTGTACGCCTGCGACGACGGCGGCAAGTTGCTCATCATCGATATCAAAACGGGCCAACCCGTCGGCAAGCCGGTCAAGCTCATGGGTACCATTGTGCGCGCCAGCCCGCTTTGCGCCGACGGAAAAATCTACGTTTGCACCACGAGCGCCTGGCACGTGTTCGCAATCATCGACAACGGCGTCAAACCGCTCCACCGCTTGCGGCTTGACGAAGAGGACGAAGTGACGGGCTCACCTCTCGTCTCTCACGGCCGGATCTACTTGCCCACCGGCGCGCGCATGTATTGCCTCGGGAAAAACGACGTCAGGCCGGCCGCGACCGCAGTTCCGCTGCCGCCCCAGGAATCGCCCGCCGCCGAAGACGCAAAGCCGGCATACGTGCAAGTCACGCCGGTCGAAGCGTTAATGAAGCCCGGCGAGAAACAAGAATTTAAGGTGCGGCTGTTCAACGCGCGCGGGCAGCTTCTCAGGAACACAAAGGCCGAATTCCAGCTCGATGGCCCTGGCGAGATCGACTCCGAAGGCGTATTTGCCGCCGCCAGTACGCCGGCACACACGGCCACGATCCTGACCGCCAAGGCCGGCGACTTGACCGGCCAGGCCCGCATCCGCGTCATTCCACCCCTCCCCTGGAAATGGGATTTTAACGATACGCCACTCGCCAAAAATCCGCTGGGTATCGTGGAAGGCGAACCGCCCGTCACCTGGATCGGCATGCGCTACCGCCACAAGGTTCGTGAGCTCGACGGCGAAAAAGTCATGGTCAAGGTGAATACCATTCCCAAGGGCACGCGCAGCCAGGGTTGGTTCGGCCCGAGCGACTTGCACGACTACACCGTGCAAGCCGATGTCCGCGGTTCCCGCAACGCCAACAAACTGCCCGACATGGGCCTGATTGCGCAGCGCTACACGTTGGATCTGATGGGCGCGAGCCAGCAGGTGCAAATCCGGTCGTGGGTGCCACAGATTGCCACGCGATTCTCGGCCACCGTGCCTTACACGTGGGATGAGACGAAGTGGTACACGATCAAGTTCCGGGCCGCGGTAAACGACTGCAAAGTCGAGCTCCGTGGCAAGGTTTGGCCACGCGACGAACAGGAGCCCAAGCAGTGGACCATCGAAGCCGTCGATGAAGTGCCCAACCTGCAAGGCAGTCCCGGCCTGTTCGGCAACGCCAATGAAGCGGAGTTTTATCTGGATAATGTCAGCGTCACGCCCAATTCGTGACGCAGTCCCCATTTTTTGATCTCAAATCTCACACTTAGCCGCGCGGGCCGGGGTACCCCTCCGGTCGCCGCGCTTGTCACCATGCGAAACATTGGTCACTTGTTGGTGCTCTCCCTGTTGGCGACTCCAGCGCTCGCCGCCGACAATCCAAAGGCCGAATCGATCGCCGCCAGGATCGAGAAGGGCAAACAAGCCGTTTCGGGGGATTGGTCCCAATGGGGGGGCGGTCCACAGCGCAACAATACGCCCGAGGCCGGCAATCTTCCCGCCGAGTGGAACATCGGCGGGTTCGATCCGAAGACCGGCGAGTGGAAGAAGGACCAGGCCAGGA
>SXHT01000166.1 GCA_005773095.1 Planctomycetaceae bacterium | reverse complement strand
CGGTGAACATCATCCCCTCCCTGGCTACGCGATCGATGTTCGGGGTCTTGTAGCCCATCACGCCGTGGGAATAGGCGCTAACGTTCGACTGCCCAATGTCGTCGCCCCAGATGATGACAATGTTGGGGCGTTTGCCCTGCGCTGTCGCGGCGGCGGGTGAAGCGGTCGCGATCGCTATTGCAGCCAACAGACAAATCATTCGCCAGAAAAAACTTTTCACGATTTGTAGCTCCTTAAAAAGTCCTCGATTCGATGAGTCGATTCACAGCGCCCGACTCTCATTTTGTCGCCGGGCTGAAACTTTGCCAACTCGTCTTCGCATCTCGCGAATCGCACTTTGGCCGCCTGCTTCGTCTAGCGGAAGCGCGTTCGAAACGCCGCTTCTCCGGCGGTGTCGACGAAGCGCGAATTGCTGACGGTCTTGTCGCGCCCGGAGGTGCCGCTGCACAATAACGCCTCGGAATTGGGGGCCCGGGTTGGTGCGCGTCGTCGGGACGTGAGCTTGCACAGCAAGAGCGTGCCGGCACGATATCATCGGTCACAGCGGAGGTCGGAGAAGAACCACTCTCAGGGATGCTAGCTGGTAATAATCTGTACGCACTCGCGAAACCCCAATAACTGCGTTCACCTGGTCGTATCGTTGGTCATAAATGCAGCGTTGACGCCGATCATCGTGACGGCCAACAGGGGTTGGCCGAGCAAGATGGCGATGCCGATCCAATGCACAATCGACCAGCCGAGCAGGAGCGGACGCAGCGTGCGATTCCAGATCAGCACGGCGAATGCCAGCTCATAGACCACGACGGCGTGGGTCCATGAATTCACCAGGTAAAGGCCGATTGGCGTTGTGCCAAGCGTCAATTCTGCCATTCCCGCCAGGTTGAGCAACCGCGATTCCGGCCGGGCCATCAGCCACCAGATCCCGGTGCCGTTCCACCATGTGTCGCTCAGCAGCTTGGATAAGCCCATCGTGCCGTACAGCAGCGCGACGTGCACCTGTATCAGGCGCAGCGAAACCGAGGCCCACACACTCACGCGCTGCATGGGTTGCCGAGTGATCGCGCGCGCCGCCCACGCGATCGGTCCGCCAGGACCGAGGCACCAATAAAACAGCACCAGGGTGACGACCGGTTCGACCAGCGTGGTGATCATGGGGGCGCGGTGAACCGTTGATAGCATGACCACTAACGACAGCAGCGATGTTGCCGGAGTGAGCCATCCCAATGTAAACAGCGCGACTACGGCGATGCCCAGGACATGCACGCTCAGCAATTCGGTGCTGGAGGTGAAATAGTCGAGGTACGACCAACCTCGCAGGCTGTCTCCCGCGGCATTGGTCGAAACCCGGTTGACCGCCTCGACCGGCAGCAATCCGTTTTCACCGAAGTAGGTGTTGAGATCCGGCGTCAAGGTAGCGAGCAGATAGAGCGAAACGCAGCCTGCGACGATCCGCAGCCAATCGAGCGGCCTGCGATCCAGCGGCCAGAACCAAAAGCGGTTCCAGCAGGTGCCGGTGTCGGCAATCAGCGACGAAAAATACGTCTTGATGTTCATGCTTACGGTGTCTTGATCCCAGGGACCGACTTCGACGACTTTCCTCCAGCGCCGGTCACGGGCGCCACTTCGCCCTTCGCGGCACTCTTGTGCAAGTCCACTCCACCGAGCACCGCGGCGATGACACGGGCATCGAATACCACACGGTAATAGCTTGCATCGAACGGGTCGCGACGACTTGATTCAGCGGCCTTAAGATCGTTGAGTTCCTGTAGGTAATGGGCGGTGACGGTGATCGACCCCTTCTTGGCTCCAAGTTTCCGCAGTTCGGCGGCGGCAAGGGCACGGGGCAGTATCGACTCTAATTCCTCGCTTTCACTCTCCATCAGGCAACCGACTACGTTGGCCAGCGCCTGGTCGCGCTGGTACCGAGTTGGTGGAAACAGGCCCGAGCGAGGAATCTGCCAAGCCTGTTTTTTGCCGTCCGGAAGATCGGTCTCCCCGGTGAGACGAAAATCGACGTCGACCGGCCCTGCATGCGTGAGGTGCAGCCGGGCAACCGCTGGGAAAACGTGGGTCAGGTCGAAGTTCAATGTCCGCAGATAGGGCCTCAGACCATTCACCAGTTGCCGCTGCACAAGCGACGCGGACACGTACGACGACAGGGCCGCCGCGACAGCAAACAAATGCATGATCAGAAACAGGCTGACGAATCCGCGAACCGAGTCCGGGGGTAGTTGCGGCTGGGGAAGGGATGGTTGCAAAGACATGCTGGTTCTTTCGGCATTCGCCCCGCCAGGTGCGAAGCGTTAGGGCGGAAATAAGAACAAATGGGCGGACTTCCTCACAAGCGTTTCGGGTTTGTGACTGTGGCGCAAACAAAAAGCCGGGCCTCGCGAGGAGGCCCGGCTTAATTCTACATCCACTTAGGACACCCAGGGCAGGCGTCCCAGCGGCAAAAAGACTACTAGGCGCTGGGAGCCGGCGGAGCAGCCGGGGCAGCGGCCGGAGCCGCTTCACCTGCACAACTCGGCGGGCAAGCCGGAGCCTCGCATGCCGCGGGAGCGCAGCATACAGGTGCTTCGCCCGCGCAACCACAGCAACGATTCCTACGACGTTCACGACGACCGCAGCAGCGATGCCTACGGCGGCCACCGCAATCGCAGGCGCCGCAGTCACAACCGCCGTCGCAACCGCCACAGCTACCACCGTCACAACCATGACAACCATGGCCGGCGACGGCCACTTTTTCACCGCCCAACATGGCGATGCCGACCACCGCGAAAAAGATCGCGAGGCCCAAAATTAACGTGCGATTCATCCTCAATCCTCCTAAAAAGTTACACAGGTACCTGAAACAGTTACGTTTCAAACGATTTGCCGTCGGACTCGCCAACCCGGCTCCTCCGACGGCAGTCGAAGCGGGCGGACACAATGGACTGTGCAAATCGAATTCAAGCTAGCTTCTTGGCTGCCCTGCTAATAAGCCTTACGGATTAGGTAGCTTGAACACGAATGCACAATCTAGGTTGTTAGGCTAACAGCTACTGTTGAGTTGTCAAGCGGTAGGAGCGAAGCTGTGGGGATTAAGATGCCCAGGCGCTTTGCGCTTAGTTTAACGGCCAGTACGGCAAGTCTAATGCATGATTAGCTGCTGTCCAGAGGTGGGACGCAAAACAAAAAAAAGAGATCGCGCTTGAGGCGCGATCTCTTTTTGGGTTGCACGAGCTAAGTTGTTCTAATAGAAAGGTTTGCGATGGATGACTAACGCAGCTTCTGCCGCGCTGTGTCCACTTTGGAACGCGAATCTGCCGAAGCTGTTCCCCCCTTTTCGGCGATTTCTGCACTGGCGTGGCGCGACATGTCGGCTTCCATTTGCTGCTGCTTTGCCAGCATCTCTTCCGGCTCTTCGAAATTCAAGATCATTGCCGGCTTGTCTTCAAATATACGAGTCGCCATCCCCGCAATGCGCCATCCTTCGGCCTCCTTGCGAACCATCCAAATAATGGCGTCCGTGTGTTTCTCGCCGTGCTCGTCCACGTCAGTCCAGAAGCTTGCAACATGGGCGCCGTCCTCGCCCAGCATTTCGATTTCACCAACCTTGAACGATGCGGTATCGCTGCCGGGCGGGGCCACGATCATGTTGTACTCCGCCGTCTTCTGACGCGCGCGTGAGGTCAACATTTGGGCCGATCGTTCGTCGTCACCGGCTTTCACGGCTTCCAAAAAGCGATGTACCGCAATCTCGGGTCCACCTTCCGGAACAACCGCGTCCTGGGAACCGTTTTCCACTTGCTGGCCATCCTTCGGCGCTTGGCCGCAGCCAGCCGACAAGCCCAGTAACGCAAAGCCAGCAATAAACATCGTGCAACGCATGACAACTGCCTCCCTTCCCAGGAACGCGTGTGGACACGGCTCTCCGAGCCGCGATTACGAGCCCGTTATGGCAACCCGCCTCGGTCGGGGCGAAGTTTCGCATGGGCGCAAAATTCGGTCAAGGCGAACTGGCGGTTCGGGGCCAGATACCGTCTGGCTGACCCGTGATCAACTTCTGCACCCACGCCACCATGAAATATTACAACGTCCCATTCAACCGACCGCCGCCGTTTGCTGGCCCCGCCAGTTCAGCAAAATTTCCAATGTTCCCATCAAGGCCGTTCCACCGTGCTTTGCAGATCGCGATGCGACCAATACAAAGAATCCCCGTCGAGCGAACTCGACGGGGATTCGGAGTTTCAACTCTCAGCCGCGCTGCTAGCCATTACTGGCAGCCGCGATCGTCGAAGTCGAGGAACCACCAACCATCGTCCCACTCGAGTGAAACCCGGCGCCAGCCGAGTGGCACCTGGGGATAGGGGTAGAACGGTCCGATGAACGGCCAGGCCGAAGCCGAGTACTGTTTCGGATAGCTAAGTGCGGCATAGTTCGGGTACGCCGCATAGCTTGGCCAGGCGTAATTCGGCATGTGGGCCTGGTCGTAGGTGGCCCGCGCTACCGACCCTCCCATTCCCGGCTGGTAGGCGGGGATCGGACGGCCGTAACCAGGCATGGGTTGAGCCGGCACGTTTTGAGCGAGTTGGGCCGGCGGCAACTGCTTGTAGCCAGCCGACTTCTGCATCTGGCGCTGCGCCACCGGCTGCGTTTTGGCAATTTTGTTCCTAGGCGCTGGCTGCTCCGCATTGGCTAACTGCACTTGTTTCTGCGGGTCCTGCGATCCGGCGAACTGCACAGCAGGGGGCTCCGTCGCAATGGTTGACTTACGGCGGGAAGCTGGTGGAGCAGCCGCAGCGGGGCCGATCGTCAAATTATTGACGATCTGATCGACCCCCTCGATGTTGCCCACGATCTCCAAGGCGGTTGCAGCCTGTTCCTTGCTGGTGACACGCCCCGCCAGCCAGGTCGTCCCGTCCTTGAACTTCACACCAATGCTGTAGCCTTGCATCTTGCCGCTATCGCGCAGGACCGTGGCGATTTGCTGGGCAACAGCCGTTTCGCTCTGGTCCGCGGCCATCACGGTGACCGTCGAAAACGTGGCGATTGCGGCGACCGCCATGGCAAAGATTTTCCGTCGCATGCTTCCCCCTCCTGATTTGTTCGAACCTTTTTCGTAGTTCCGGCGATAGCCGGCAAACGCGGAAACCATGATCGGCTGAGGCCGGAACTGAAAGTCTTCGACGCGGCTCAAGGGAAATCGCGGTTACCAGGTCAACCTGGCAACAACGTACGGTTCGCTTGGTTCCCTCGCGCAACGATTGCGGCCGATCTTGCCCGCTGAGTATTGATTTCGGCTGCCGGTTATGCCGAAGGGGAGCTTTTTTTTGATTTTGGGGGTCGTTCCCATCGCTCCGCCGTTAGCGGTTGCGCGGAGTCCATCGCAAGATTTGAACGTGGAGCGAGTTAGCGATAGCGCCAGTTCGACGATGAAGTTTGCCCGAGACAGGGCATCGTGCGTTGAAAAACCGGTCAGTCGTCGCGTCCGCTAGCTAGCAGTCCGCAGGCCCGGATCCCAGACGGCCATCACGACCATCAGCGCTAGCGTGGCGCCAGACAGCACCCAGGCCGTCCACCCCATCGCGATCGACGCGACGGTCACAAGGGCCACGAGCGACATGGCAGCCAAGAACAGCCCCTGGAACGAGGCTTGGATCGAGCGATTCTCAGCAAGGCGTGCCAGGGCGGCACTGACCAATCCGGCGACCTGTACGGCCGCGAAAGCCCAAAATAGATTCTGTTGCAGCGAGGCATCCATGCCCGAGTCTCCTGGAAGTTCATTTCCAATGGTTGCCGGCGTGGGAATTTGCCGGACGGTGAAAGCCTCCCTAAGCGATTCATGTGCCATGCCGGTTTGACATGGGCTCAACATGCCTGTCTGCCGTTGCAAACCGCCAGTCGGGTCAGGACTTAGTGCGACTTCCGGCTTCCCGAGAAAAATGATCTGGCAGCAGGGAATTGAAAAAACTACACGCTGCCGCTCGCGATTATACCTTTCGAACCGTCAGAAGCTGGCAACGTCTTGGTCGCCGGGTGGCTCGGCCATTTCACCATTTTGGTGAAACGCCGCCACTAGGTTGATGGTTCGCTGTAACCTACCTGCACGGCGAGACTTACGCGATACTCGCTGTCAGTGGTGTAAATTGCCATCCTGCGAATGGCAGTTATGACAGCGCTGTAAAGCCTGTCTGCGTCGATATTTAGATTGGACCGGTGCGAACAGTTTCACCATTTTGGTGAACTTCGGTGAACCCTGGAAGAATCGCAGGGACGGCTCCCTCGTTTCGCCAATGCGCTAAAGCACTATTCCCTAACGAGTAACGACGAAATCAGCACCGGTTCGGCGATGCTATCAAGGGTTGGCGCACCGCTTGCATCTAGCTGGCGCCGATCGTGGGTCGCATTAGCCACTCGAAAAAAGAGAAGGAAACTGGGCCAATGTTTGAAGAGTCCGATAACGAAATCGACTACACCAGCAGATTCCGCATTGAGAGTTCGCAGGACTCCGAGAAGTTCCGTGCTCGCAGAAGCAAGGTGACTCGGACGAACCGCAGCCGCAAGATGGCTAGCACGCCGGGAAGCACTCGGCTACGGCGCAACAAGCATTGGAGTTGGTAGCATGATCTCCTATAGAACCTGCCGCGTTTGCCGAAGCAGCCGTACTCGGCGCTGGTCGAGCCTTCGAAGGTCCGCGCGTTATGCCAGTACGCGAGTGGCCTGTCGATAGACGCCAGGACAGTTGCCAAGCGCTGCCGTATTACCTGCGCCCCGGGGGTTGCTTTTGCAAACCGGTTGCCAGTTTTTGTTTGCGCCCTCGTTGACTTGCCGCCACCACCTGGGCCGATAAGTTAATCGCCGTAGTCGCAGGGCCGGCTGTGCCGGCCAGCGCCGTAAGCTCCGCCGTGGCGGCCAGAGTTGCCTGATCCCGCCATGTACGACCGGCAAAGCCGGGGCTGCGCAGTGGCGAGCATTGTAGACTGATTGGTCGTGCCGCTAGGGCCGATTCGCTTGGCGCGGTTCCGTCATCAATAGTTTGCGCAGTTCGCTGTCGAGTTCGGCAGCGTGAATGCCGCGATTGATTACGCGGCCCTGCTTGTCCAACAGCAGCATGGTGGGCACCGTGTGAATGCCCATTTCCGTTGCGAGTCGACCGGTGATGCCGCCGGGTTCGTAAATCGTTTCCCAAGGGAGCTTTTTGGTCGAAAGGTATTCCTGCAGCGCTTTGGGATCACGGTCCAGGCTGACGCTCAGAATGGCAAAACCACTCTTGGCGTACTTGGCCTGCATGTCCTGAAGCTGCGGGATCTCCGCCCGGCATACGTTCACGTCACTTGACCAATAATGCAACAAGACCACTTTGCCCTTGTAAGCGGGATTAGACAGGCCCGTATTGCCCGTCACTCCAAATTTCTTTCCGACGATATTGAGCTGCTTTCCCACCGACTCCAAGCGGGTTTGGGCTCCTTTGGCGGTGGCAAGAACGGGTGACTTTGGAAAGCTTTTGGCAATCTCGGCATACCACTTGAGCGCCTTCGCATCGCTGCCGGCAAACTCATGCGCGGTGGCCAATTCCATCATGGCATCGGCCGCGTCGGCACTCGTGGGATGATCGCTTACGAACTGTTCCAAGTCCTTGAGCCATCGCTCTTGGACTTGGGCGAAGTTGTCGCCCCCCTGTTGAGCGACGAAATACTTGGCCTTCGTCAAGCGAAACTGGACGATCGACGCTGCCTCCGGCCTGCCATTCTCAGCAAGCTCTTTGGCCACTCGTTCCAACCGCTCAACACCTTCTGGATAGGTGCCGGTTTGCACCGCTGCTAGCACGGTGTCGCCAAGATCGCGATACCAGGTTTCCTGATCCTCGGGCGTATCGGCATCGTGTGCCAGTTTTTCCACCAGATCGGCGCGCCGCGCGTTGAGTTTCATCAACTGCTCGGGCGCGCTTGCGGTTGCCATGGCTTTATCGATGTCTTCCAGCTCCTTCAGCAGCTTGAGCATATCCTCGCTTGGCGCCGCCGATCCGGTACCTGCAACCTCCTCACTCTTTTCCGCGGCTCCGAAGAAAGTGAATCCTTGGGCCCCGGTCAGCGCCGCTGGAACGTCAGTCAGTCGCCAAGTGTCACCAATGCGCACGAACGTACCGATCTCCACCTGGCCATTTTTGCCGCCGGTGTCGATCATTGCGGACACATTTTCGTAAACGACAAGGTCCGCGGTGCCGTCGCCGCTGGCGGGCACCAGCCCCGGACGGCCGCCGCCGAAATACACCCATTTGCTGTCGGGCGTAAGCAGTTTTTTCTCGCGTGCGAGTTTGGCAAAGTCGGCGGCTGCGGATGCAACCTTGGTGAGCAGTTCTTTGGAACGCTGGGATTCGATTCCAAGCGAGTTAATCTCGTTGGGTGTTGCTAGCAAGCGTTCGAAGCGGTGTGTGTCCTGTGTGGCGATGGCGGCCACGACCTCGGCGGAAACCTCTTCGGCCGAGATAACCTTCCAGGCTTCGATTTGGCCATCTTCGTTCTTGTCGACGCCCCAGCGCGTCCCACCCACATTGAGCCACCGGCACTGATCGGCCTTTCCGTTGAAATTGGTATCGACGTCGCGATAAACTTCAATGCCGGCCTTGTAGTAACTCCATTGGTCCACGACATTATCGCCGTTAGTGTCTAAGAAATTGCGAAGAATCTGTCCGGCGGCGTCGCGGACGATCCATCCCGTTTTGCCGGAAAACTTTTCGGCCTTGATCGAGCACTTGGCCGTGTCCGCGGCGCCGGGTTTATCGTAATCGGCGTCCTTTTGAACTGGCGCCAGCTTGAGTGCCTCTTCCGGTGAGGGGGCGCAAAGGGCTGTTTCGCAGGCCACGCCGTTAATTGCCAATGTCAGTGCCAGGCACGCTTTGCGCAAACGAATCGTCATCGCCGTAGTCCTCTGGTTTCGTTGACAGGCCGGATACTTCGCGCAGCCATGCGGATGCGCCCGGCTACTAATTCGGACGTTCACCGTGCAGAGTTTGATCGTTTGGGAGGATTTTTCCGATTCTATCGATCTTCGGAAGTTTTCCGCTCGTTGACAGCATCTGGGCGAACCCTAAAATCCAGGACTCGACCTGCTGGCGCGGTCAGGTTAGAAGAACCCGCACCCGCAGGAATGCGTCTGACGATTTGTGCGGGCGCCGGCAGCGCGCATAGCTCAGTTGGTTAGAGCGCCACCCTGATAAGGTGGAGGTCCTAAGTTCGAATCTTAGTGCGCGCAGTACGAGGAACGGGATGAAGGTTGAGAGACGGCAGGACCGGCGGGTCGCTCAGCCCGTCATGGTTCCTCCGAGATCCCTTGGTTGGGGACGTAGCTCAATTGGGAGAGCACCGGCTTTGCAAGCCGGGGGTTGAGGGTTCGATCCCCTTCGTCTCCACTTGGTGGGCACTTGCGTCCTGCCCACAACGTAAATTTTTTCGAGGGCAGGTTTTCGAGATTATCTACGCCTGATGATACCGGTGGCGACCCCTGGAGGCGGCCGACGGAGCGCGAGCGACAGCCAGCAGGGCTAACCGTTCACGGACAAAGAGAGCAGGCCGGGCAGATTTTTCCCCGGGAATCACGTTGCACAACCACCCAATCGAACGATACGCGTCTTTCGAATACGCGGTGAAAATGATCCAGCCCCCGGCCCGTGAATGGTAACCGTCAGGAATTACCTCGTCGCTTGCTTCGCGCCAAGGTATGCCATGCGGACCTTCAGGCACGTTTGACGAAACGTTTCCGGACGGGAGACGCCGTCCAGTCGGAAGGTTTCAATCGGGCCGCGCCGAAAGAGAAGATTGCCAGCGGGAAACCACTCTTGTCCCGGCAGGACTTCGACTTCAATTGAGTCAAACCGATCGAGTTCGACCCAGGATTCATCGACGGCTCGCAATCCGCGTTGCACGATCACGCGTTGGTTCGTCAACGTGTAGCGGCGAATGATGAGCGAATTGGGAATCAACGCAAGGAAGAAATCGCCGAGCTTCATGCATCGAATGTCGGTCAAGAAGCCGTGCAGAAATCGACACAAAACCAGGGATGCCGCGAGCGGGATCGAGAGCAGCGCGATCAAGTGGCCGACGGTGATCACGCCTCGTCCCCAACTGATCAGATATAACCGACCGAGAAATCTACCGATGCCCGTTGAAGCAATCGATGGGAAGACGGTCATCACAGTGTCTTCTTGAACCTGGGGCGGAGATACGCCCGCGATCGGCGGATTCATAACGGCGGCGGCCATTCGTGCTCTCGGGCAGGATTGAATAGTGCGTGAACACGAGCGTATCAAACCTGGCCTTGGCTGGCTAGTCATTGAACAGCCGGAGCAGGACGATCGCGATTTCCTCGTCGGTCGGATCTTCCATTTGACCCCTTTGAGGAGGTCGGCGGCCGGGGCACAGGACGGAGATTGAAAATCCGTACGACGAGCCGACGACGCAATCGTCCTGATAGCCGGGGGATAGTCCTGCTCATGCGGACCTGGCCAACTCGCGGGAGCGAAGTTGCGCATCCCAGTAGGCAAACTGCGGATCGCCAATGCGAAACGCGAACACGGCGTCCGGCAAAGTTTGGCCGTGATCGCGGCACGACCGCACTCGCACGACGACCGCGCCATCGCCGCGGCGCGACAAGTCCCAGGACGCGGAATCGGAGGAGGTGTTGCCGCTCATTCAGGGGGTCGAAACTGCTGGGGTCGTGAGCGACAGCAGCGGCTTCGCGCCGATCTCCTGGAAGTACATCTTGCCCAGGTCGATTTTTGCAGAAGGGGGCAAAGCAATCCAGGCGAATCGGAAAGATTTTCTGCACTGCTGAAGGGATCCAAGTTGAAGGAGAAAGATGAGAGGCAGCATCCTCCTCCGGCCGTTGGTAGCTCTCTCATCGCTCGAACGTTCGCGATAACCATTCACGGGCCACGAGAGGGGGACAGGCACATTTTCCCGGGAACCACGTTGGACAACCTCCCGACAGAACGATGCGCCTCTCGCGAATTCGCCGGGAAAATGACCAGTCCTCGGCCCGTGAACCTTTACCGTTAGCTTAACAAAAGCAGTTGCGACGCTGCCTCCATTGCCAGCAAGCGTTCCTTCATGCTGGCACCCTGTGCGGCGCTAAAATTACCGATTCGGCCGTCGCCGTGCACGACTCGATGGCAGGGAATCACCAGGGGGCAGCGATTCGTGCGCATCACGTTGCCCACCGCGCGAGCCGCGCGCGGCGCTCCAACCTGGGCAGCCAGGTTGCCGTAACTCAGGGTCTCACCATAGGCAATTTGTCGGCAGGCTGCGAGCACGGCCAATGCCAAGGGAGTCGCCACCGGGTAAGCAATGTCGACGTCCAGAAACGTTTCCGGGGCGCCTTCCGCGTAGTCTTCCAGGCGCTTTCGCAAATCGGGCAACCAATCGAGCTGGCGGGGCGGTTTAACCCTGTTGCTGTTAATTTGCTGGCGCGCGGAGTCGGCTGATGGGTGGCCGAAGGTTAACGCAACTAACGATTGCTCGCGTCCCTCGATCGCCATCCATCCCAGAGCCGTGCGGAAAACGGAAACTTGAAATCGATGCAGCTTCGACATCCTCCGCTCCTCCTGTGGCGCTGCCCGCGGCGGGCGTCGGCCCGAAGTTTGCGCGCACCTTTGACCCCACGGCCGGTCAGTTTTTGCGCTGTCACGTAGAAGGGGTCGGGAGTCGATTTCGCGGAGTTGACTATACCTTGGACTAACTCGCTTCCCCGAAACCAACGACCGACCCCCTGACGCATCCGCACTTTCGCAGCATAACCAACTGATTGGCCCTGCCTTTGACACCCCTGCGCTTGACATTCTATACTGTGAAATTACATACACAATGCGAAGGTGAAAGGAACGTGGAAGGATAGGGGATCAAGGGTAAACCGTGATTTCTCATCGCTCATCACTCCTCTCTCCTCCTTCATTGGCCGTTTTTGGGGGCTTCCTTGATGAATGAGTACAGCTCTTTCAGCGACGACTTTTACATCAATCTGAACCTCGGCACCGAGATGGAGCTGCCGAACAATCGCGAGACGATCCTGCACTATTTTGAGCGCATTCAAAAACAATTCCCCACGATGCGGAATTTCTACAGCCGTGACAAAGGGGATTTCGTGCTTGAAGAAGACAAAGACCAGGGACAGTATCGCTGGTGCACCGTGGAGGCCCGTCGCGTCTGTTCCGGCCAAGTGAATCCCGAGTGCGTGCAAGATGCGCTTGATCAGCACAAGCTGGTGCTGGATTTGGCTCCGTACATGCTTTCGGTCAGCCCGCTCGATTGCGAAGCGCTTGATCTGCTGTTTGGTTTCGACTTCACCTATCGCGGGAACCATAGCCAATTGGTGGCCGAGGCGCTGGGTCTGCCGCCGTCCTTCGAGAGGCTGATGGACGTGCCGGCGGCGAGCGTCATCAGCTACGAGCCATCATTCACGCTCTCCTTGGACGAGGAGTGTCGCGTGCAATGCCGGTTGAGCATCGAAACCCGCACCAGTGCCTATCAGGTGCGGACGGGAGAGTATCCGGAAGACCAGCTCAGCGTTTACTTTACCGCTCGTCAGTACGGCAGCCTGAATCCCGACACGACGTATATCGACGCGCTTACGAACCTCACGAAGGTCTGCCGAGAGATGGTCGACGACTATGTGATTGACAACGTGCTGCAACCGCTGGCTCGGGCGATCGCGATGAAATAGCCTGTCAAGTGCGCGAGAAAGCCCAAGGACTGCCGTCCCTGGGCTTGATGCGGGGGATCCGATCCATGTCCTTCGCTAAATTTCCACCAGCATCCGCAGTGGCTGTTCGATCACGTCCTTAATGCGCTTGAGGAACGTGACGGCGCCTTG
>SXHT01000165.1 GCA_005773095.1 Planctomycetaceae bacterium | reverse complement strand
GTTGGCAACGTCGTGCTCTACCAACTGAGCTACACCCGCAGGCCTTGAACGCCGAATTATAAGTTTCCCAAGGGCCAAAGCAAGTCCCCTTCCCGCCGCCGCGCAAGGTCGCCGGCACAACGCCTGCGCAAAACCAGCGGAGGCGCCCGATCCCTCCGGGCAACGATCGAGACGCATTATTCCTCCACGCCGATTTCTTTGAGCTTTTCCTTGGCGTCTTCGGCTTGATCGGCCGGCGGCGGCTCGCTCAGGTAAGCTTGTTCGCGTTCCATCACGTCTTTGAGGATGAAATCCTTAGGCATTGGTTCATCAAGCTGCTCCAGCAGGCGCTGATAGTCTTTGATGAAGTCGGCCAGGTCTTCGGTCATGGTGTTCTCGCCCAGCAGCCTGGGAAATTTGTCGAGCACGGCCCGCCATTTCGTAAAGCCTTCTTCGAAACGCTTGCGGGACTCAGCGAGCCGCGCCGCGTCCAGCTCTTGCCTGGCCTGATACAGCAGACGTCGGCCGGAGGTAGCATCTTCGGTTTGCTCGACCGCGCAGCGCAGCCGCCAGTAATCAAAATTCACGATATCCCGATAACGGTCGATGGTTCCCGCGATGTTCTCGGCGCGCATCGATTGCTCGGCCAGATTCAGGGCCTCGGACCGCCTGGCCGCCGCCGCGCGGTTGGCCAGGTCCGATGGTGTGACCTTGATCTTTTGTTCGACCGTGTACATCAAACTTTGCTGGTCGGTATTCCGCTTTCCGGGATCCATGTCAAATGCGATTCTTTCGCGCTTCGAAAGCTTACCGATCTTTTCCTGACGAACCTTTTCGCGTTCGCCTTCGGGCAGCAGTTTTTCCAAGTCGGCCAAAGCCTGCCTGGCGAGCTCCTCGTTCAGCTCTTTGTCGTTTAAGCGAATTGTTTCGTTGCGGGTTGTGGTGAGGTCGCGTTGGCCGTAGCGGTGCCAAAGATCGCCGGCCAGCTTCCAGGCGTTTTGAGCCACTTCGCCGAAGGTCCCTTCCTCTTCCATCGCCTCGGCGTAGTTCATCTGGCATTTGGGCGCGTCGGAGAAAAAGATCAGCGGGCTTTTTCCGCGCTTCTGGCCGATGTCGAGATTGGGGTTCAAGCCCGAGATGGGCACACCCAGGTCGACGACGGCGTGTTCGGCTTTGCGGAACCACTCTTGGCCGACCAGCCAGTTGTCGCGGTCGGGCACGGCGCGCGAGCCGTGGAACTCGTCGTCTTTCTTGAACAGGCGGCGGAACTGCACGTGCTCGTCGGCCCGGCCGATCTTTTGCGAAATCGTCCAACCCATGTCCCACAACAGTGGAGGGTTGTTGGCGTTGTAGCGTGTGCCCTCGCGCAGGAAGTTAATGCCGCGAATCACCCAGCGGTACCGGTCGCGATAGTCGTCGAACTCAACCGAAACGTTGTATGAGAGGTTCCACGCCTGAAACTGCCAGACCGAGACATAGTTGGGCACGAGCTTGCGTAACTGCTCGAGCGTGGCCGAAAGCGCCGTCCAGTTCTCCTTCATCTTGAAGTCGTTGGCGCGGCTCCACAGCAGGTTGACCGCAATGTTCTTGAGTCCCAGCGTGGCGAGCTTTATCGTTTCGCCGGCGGGGTCGATCTCCCCCAGATCGGCCTGACTGAGCCTGGCCGCGTGCCGGATTTGCGACAGCTTTCCAGGGCGACCCGCTAATTGGCCTTGCTCGTTGATCACCCCCGGCGCCGCGAGCAGCCAGATCGGCGCCAAGAGCACAGCAATACCCAACAAATACAGCACCTTGCGGATCAGCCGATTGCGCTCGTTCATTTCGACACCTCGCGGGCGCGAAGGAAAAAGTAGCCCACCACAAACACGACCAGCACGTAGCCGGCAGTCGCCAGGATTTGGCTCAGAACGTGGTCCACGGAAATATTATACCCGTAGGCCAGAAAACTGGTGTTATCGAACGTTCGGAAGTCGGGCACCAGCCTTGTGAAGACCTCCATGATCTTGAGCAGGATGGCATCAACGGTCTTGACCACGGTTCGGGTCAGGCCCTCGTCCATTTCGGTGGTCATGTTCGACTGGTTGACAAGGCGGATCAGGCTTTCGACCGGTCCGCCCCCCTGTACTTTCTCGTACACCAGGTCGTAAACCAACTTGGTGAAGAAGCCCAACACGAGGGACGAGATGGTGGCCATCATCGCGACCGGGCCGCTCAAGAACGTGCTGAACATCACGCCAAAGGCGGTCACCAGAATCATTTGCAGCCAGATGCCGGCGAAGCCTTTGATGAAATTGGCGGCGTAGCTTGCGCTGCGTGCCTTGAGGTACAGATCGGCCTTGGCGACGCCCAGATATTGGGCCGGCTCCAGGCACTGGATGTAAATTTCCACTTGCCCGTTGTGGACCAGATCTTGAAACAAGTCGAGTGCTTTGCCGGTCTTGTCCACCAGCTTGACCGGCACGGTGTATTGATCGAGCTTGAAGTCCTTGGCGCGGAAGATGTGAAAGGCGCTTTCGCGACCATCGGCGGGGTTTTTGAGGAAAAGGGCGGTGGCGATGCCTTTTTCAATGTCTCCCTTGTACGTGCGGAACACGCGCAGCGTCATTTCCACCGGCAGGCCGTGCGGAAATCTTTCCGGCGTGATGTTACTAAACGTCCAGATCGCGGCGGCCGGCGTGTTGCCTTCGACAAAGCTGCGGTAGCTCCATTCCTTTCCAACGCTGATGCCCTTGGCCACGGATTCGCCCTTGCGGTCTTTGTACCGCAGAGAGCCGTAAATCGGTACCCGGGCCACCAGCATTTCCCGCGGCAGGCCCACGACCGCCACCTCCTTCTCGCCACGCTTCTCGACCGTCACATCGTGGTAGTGGCCGTTGCTAAAGTCGGTGCTGCCCCGTCCCGTCCTGGCGTCGATGGTGACTTCGTGGGTATGCCCATGCGTCTTGGTTGTGCTGCCTGTTTTTGTGGGAGTCTCGGCTTTCCCGGTCAGCGTGGTCAGACTGGACACATCGATTTCATGTGTGTGATTGAGACCACGATGGACGAATACGTAACTGGCAATCGCCATTACCAAGAGCATCATCGTGCCGACGGCGGCGAAGCCCAGCACGCGTCCGAGCACGATTTCGCCGTGCCGAACCGGCTTGGTCACCACGGTGGTGATGGTGCGGTTCTTGATGTCCGTCGGCAAACTGAAGACGCTGAGAAACAGTGCAATCAACAGCGACAGGTACGAGCTGGCGGTGAGCACGAAGCTCAGGTAAAGCGTGGCGGGGTCGTTGGTCGTGGGGTCTAAGAACCAGCCCGCAAACAGGATAATGATAAAGAACACGACCAGGGCCACAAAAATGCGCCGCCGCAGCGACTCTTGAATTGACAACCGCGTCAAGGCCCAGACACGGCGCGGAGACGTGTGCACCAGGTCGTTCACCGCGGCCAGCAATAGCTTGAACAGGCGGTCGCCGGCCGGGAGCGGCCCCATGCGGAACGCCAGCGCCACGAATGAAATCAGCAATGCCGCCGCAGCGAGCGAAAACGCCGCGATCGCAAAGAACAGTAGCGCTCCGGGCAGCCACTGCACGAAGATAATCGGATCGTTTTCTAAAACCATCTTGGAATATGACTGGAACGAATCTCGAATGAATCACGAAATACGAATAATGAATAACGAATGGATCGGGATTGATCGCGCCGGAGAGGACTCAGTTGTCGTTTGCGGAATCGGCTTTGGCTCTGCGGCCGGGGCGGGCTTCGCTGTCGCGGACGATATGCAGGAACAGGTCTTCCAGCGTGCTGGTCGGGTTGCCCATCTCGAGCAGCTCTGCCCCTTGATGCCGGTGTATCACCGCCCGTAGCTCGTCTTTGCAGGCCTCGCTCAGGCCACGGGCGCGAATTTCTGTTTCGTCGCGGATCTTGAGCAACGCATCCACACGGCCCAATTCCTTGAGTTCTCCCTCGTGCAGAATGGCGATCCGGTCGCACACGTCTTGCACGTCGGCCAGCAGGTGGCTCGACATGACCACCGTCTTGCCTTGCTGCTTGAGACGGATAATCAGGTCCTTCATGTCGCGGGTGCCAATCGGATCGAGGCCGCTTGTTGGCTCATCGAGCAGGATCAACTCGGGATCGTTGATCAGCGCCTGAGCCAGGCCGATGCGTCGCGTCATGCCTTTGCTGTATTCACGCAACTGCCGCCGCTTGGCCTGGCCCAGGCCCACCATATCAATCAGCTCGGCGGCACGCTGCTTGCGAGTGCTGGCCGGCATGTCGAACAGTCGGCCATAAAAATCGAGCGTCTCCTCGGCATTCAAGAAGCGATAAAGATACGATTCCTCCGGCAGATAACCGAGCCGCTCGTTCTTCGAGACATCCGAGGCGTCTTTGCCAAACACAAGCGCCTGGCCGTTCGTGGGGAACAGCAACCCCAGCAGTAGTTTGATGGTGGTGGTCTTCCCTGAACCGTTGGGGCCGAGCAGGCCAAAGATCTCCCC
>SXHT01000164.1 GCA_005773095.1 Planctomycetaceae bacterium | reverse complement strand
TCGGAGCCCGAATACGTGCGCCTAAGGCCGATAACTTCTCAAATCAGCAACCACCGATTCGAATTCCCCCAGCCAGTTAACAAGCAACCCAATCCCCAGCCACCCCGCCAAACTGGCTCAGTCTCAAACCGCCATCGACACAATGTATCAGCCACGATCCAAACGCGGCAGCGGGCCGCTAATGCGTTCGCATTTTTCGATGTGTTCGACGCAACGCGAAAGATTGCGAGCTGGCGCGAAACCAAACGAGCTGTTACGATAACTGACGTGCCGAAAACTGCGGCACAGCGAAAACTGAAAGGCAGGTGAACGATGGCCAGTGTGTTCAAGCGGGGCGGTAAAACGAATCGTGGTGGCTCTTGGTACGTTAGTTGGTTCGACCACGGCGGCAAGCGGCGCGTGAAGTGTTCGCGTACGACAGACAAGGCGGCGGCCGAGCGGATTGGGGCAAAGCTCGACAGCGATGCGGCCCTGCGCCGCGACCGTGTGATTGATCCCGCCTTGGAAGGCATCGCCGAACAATCGCGGCGAACCGTCGAAAGCCACCTGGCAGATTTCAAGGCAAAGCTGCAAGCCGCTGGCCGATCCGCCGACCACGTTCACCACACGGCGAAGCTGATCCGCGAAGTTGCGGACGCGGCGGGCTTTCGGTTGGCCAGCGATATTTCTGCCGATGGGGTCAACTGCTACGCCCAAACGATGAAAGACGCGGGCAAAGCGGCCCGCACAATCCAAGCCCGGATCGTCGCCATCAAAGCCTTTTCCCGCTGGCTTGCCAATAATCACAAGCTCCCACGTGACCCGCTGGCAAGCGTGCAACGGCCCTCGATGGAAACCGAAGGGCGCAAGCGGCGGATGCTGTTGCCCGATGAATGGGCTTGGTTGCGGCACGCGGCCGAGAGCGGCGAACTATCGCACGGCATGCAACCAGCCGAGCGCGTGCTACTCTACGCCACAGCCATCCAAACCGGCCTGCGTTCGGCCGAACTGCGGACGCTCACGCGGGGCAAGCTGTACTTGTCGAACGACCCGCCGTTTGTGCTGGTCCCCGGCCGATCCACGAAGAATCGCAAAGAAGCCAAGCAATACATCACTGGCGACTTGGCGGCCGAGCTACGCCAGCACATTGCCACGAAAGCGCCAACGGCACCCGTGTTCAACATGCCAGTCGGGCCAAGCGTGGCCGCGATGTTGCTCGCCGACTTGGCCAAAGCTCGGAAGCAATATCTGAAATCCGCGACCGGTGCCGATGAGCGGTTGCAACGCGAACAAAGCGATTTTCTGGCTGTGGTAAACCATGAAGGCGAACGGTTTGATTTCCACGCCCTGCGGCACACGTGCGGCGGTTGGCTTGCGATGCAAGGCGAGCATCCGAAAACGATCCAAACCGTGATGCGACATTCGGTGATTACGCTCACGATGGACACCTATGGCCACTTGTTGCCGGGGCAAGCCGCCGACGCCGTGGCGAAGCTCCCGGCGTTGCTCGCCGATTCCGCCGCGCCGATGCGAGCAACAGGCACGATCGATGCTCACCCCGGCGAAGCGGTTGGGGATAACTCCCGCGATAGCGCGCAGCGCCACGTACAGCACTCACAACGCGATTCGGGGAAACCCGATGCCGCGCCTTGCGACGAAGCGACGCAAGATCGGCGCATCGGTTGCGGCGAAGCGTGTTCGCCAAACACTTTGCCAGTTGCGACGTTAGGCGAAGTGGTGCCGAACCTAACTTCACCCAACGACAGTGGCCGAGGCGGGGATCGAACCCGCACGAGGCTTACGCCTCACAGGATTTTAAGTCCTGTGCGTCTGCCAGTTCCGCCACTCGGCCTGCCGATGAGCATGTTTCGCTATCGTAACGCATGACGGGGCTGGTCGGGAGGCATGGCGGCAAGGGCTCCGCGTTCGGATTTCGAGATTCGGGGGCAGAATCCCTCACGGACGCTTCGGATTGGTATGACGCGGTTCGCTGGATGCGACTCGCTGCTACAATTAGATGGGACCGAAAGGAACAATCCGGTTTGTGTTGATGGCGACGTGGCAGGTGATCGAGTGGCGTTATTCGCGGCGAATTCCGGTTTTCTTGGCACTCGGGCTTCGCTGATGCTGGATGTGGTGTTTGTGGCCATGTTCCTGGTGGTGCCGGTCTTGGGCGTGAGCATCTATCTCGTCAAGCAGGGACGGTACGCCCTGCACAAGAGGATTCAACTCACGTTAGGAATCGTGCTGTTGGCGGCGGTGATGGCCTTTGAGGTGGACATGCGGATTTTCACTGACTGGGAAAAACTGGCCGAGCCTTCCCCCTATTATCGCACCGACGGCTGGAGCACCGTCTGGGCGGCCCTTACCATTCACCTGGCATTCGCCATCCCGGCTGCGTTCTTGTGGGCGTTCGTGATTATTCAGGCATTGCGAAATCTTCCCAACCCGCCGCTGCCTGGTCCGCATAGTGCCTCGCACAAACGCTGGGGCTGGCTGGCAGCGTTCACCATGGTCATGACGGCCGTCACAGGCTGGGTGTTTTATTGGCTGGCGTTTATGGCGTGAGGAGTAGCCTTGCGCAAGACCAGGGACCGCTGTCCCTGGGCTTTCATGGCGCGGTTGACAATTCAGCCTTACTCCTTGCGAAATTCGGCGCGGTACACCGGCAGGTTGTTTTGCCGCATGCGACGCTCGAAGTGCGTGCGGTAGTCGAGGTCGTGGTCGGCGGGCTGTTCTTGCACCTGATGCGGACCGGTGAGTTTTGTGTGAGCGGCAATCAGTTCGAGCGTCGCTTGAAAATACTCTTCCACATCGGTCCAGAAGTGCAGCGTGCCTGGTGTAGCCGTCGAACTCCGCATGACGATTGCCAGGGTAGGGTCACCCGGTGCGAGCGGCGCCTCATCACGCGAAGCGTGATGGCTACATAACACGCGCTCGATCTCGCGAACGATCCCCTCGGTCATCATGCGGCGCTTTTTGTGGCGGGCTTTCCACCAAGGGTCGGGAAAGTACACGTGGACCGCGGCAAGCGAATTGTCGGGGATCCATTCCGTCAATAGCCGCTTGGCATCGCCGTGAACAAGCCGAGCATTGGACAGGTTTCGCTGCGCCAACCGCGATGCCGCATAGCGCGCATATTTCGTGGCCCGCTCGATGCCAAGAAAGTTGTGGTCCGGGTTCTCCGTCGCGGCAGCGCTCAAAAAGAGGCCCTTGCCGCTGCCGATCTCGACTTCCAGGGGAGCCTCGCAGCCAAACACTGCGGTCGGCTCGAAGGGCGCCGTTAGCGACTCCAATTCAACATAATGCCACGACAGATCGAGCGTGGGATCGAGTTTTCGAAGAGCGCGACGAGCCATTTCTACGCTGGGACTGTGGGACGCTGGGACGGCATTTATCTAGCTGCGGGTACCCTTGGGTTTGCTTGCGACGCGCTGCCGTCTGGCCTACCGAAATGCCTCTTCGGCTTCCTTCTTCCAATCGCTACCAGACGGCGGCGCATTGGCGCCCAGGAGCGACATCAGCAGCAAACCAGCCGCGAAGCCGCCAACGTGTGCCCACCAGGCCACGCTTGCCGGCTCCGCGATCCGAGCGCCTCCCTGCATCGGCAGCCGCAGCAGACCGGCGGCCTCCACAAGCTGGCTGACAAACCAGAAGCCCAGCACCCAAAGCGCGGGCAGCTCGACAATGGTGACGAAGACCAGCAAGAAGACCAACGTCTTGATCCGCGCACGCGGCCAGGTGATGGCATACGCACCCAAAACGGCGGATACCGCGCCGCTTGCCCCGATCACGGGTGTCGCGTTGTGCGGATCGTAGACCCAATGGCATGCGATGGCCAGCACTCCGCCGAGGAGGTAGAAGCAAAAAAAGATGATCGGGCCCAAGCGATCCTCCACATTGTTTCCGAACAGCCACAGGAACCACATGTTGCCGATCAGATGCATCCAGCCTCCATGCAGGAACATCGAGGTCACCATCGAGGTGTAAATCTGCGCCGGCTGCGGCGGCAGTCCAATCTCGCGCGCCTGGAGCCTCGGCTGGTTGAGCGGCCCGCGAATGAGCTGTTGCAGTTTGATCTTGACCACCAGGTTGGGGTTCGAAAGTTGAGCGACACGTGCTGGAATGAAGCCGCGGCGGATGACGACCTCTTCCTGGCGCTGAAAACTGAGCTGCCCGAACCAGATCAGCGCTGCGGTGTTGATCACGATCAGACCGATGGTCACCAACGGTATCCGGGTGATCGGGTTGTTGTCGTGCAATGGGAAGAGCATTTTGCGATCCGCGTTGGGCGGCGATTAGTAGAGCAGGCACTGCAGCCCGGGGGAACTCGGCGTCGCGGTTCACCAAACGCATCACGTTGCCGATGTCCCCTGCGGCTTCAACAGGGCATCGACTGGGAGCGGAATACCCTTCATTTTGCCTTCGACGACCACCTGATCGTCCACCACACCTTGGAAGCGCGATACGCTCATCGCTCCACGGCGGAGTTTGATCAATTCGCACATCACGATAAGTCGATCGCCCGGCCGCACCGGCCCGCGAAAGCGCACTTCTTCAAGTCCGCCAAAGCCCGCGATCGTATTCTCCCCCAGCAGCTTGTATTTGGTGGAATAGTAGCCGCACAACTGGGCCGCTGACTCGCACATGATGACGCCGGGCATGAGTGGCATACCGGGCATGTGTCCGCGGATCCAAAACTCACGGTCGGTCACGTCCTTGTAGGCCACGCAAATGTTTCGCGCCGCGTCTTCGTAAACGATGGCCGTCAGCTGTTCCATCTCGAAGCGCTGCGGATTGTAGCGGCGGATTTCATCCTGATTGGCAACAACGCGATCGAAATCGATCGTGCTCAAGTCGACGATCAGATCTTTGTTAGCCACAAGGCATGTCTCCAAGCCGGAGTTCTCGCTGTATTTTCTCTCAGGTGCGAACGTCTTTTCGTTTCAGTCGACGGGCCTTGCTGTTGGCGGGGCGTGCGCCGTGGTTGGCTTTTTTGAGCTTGCGATGCGGTTTGGCCATAAATCACCTTTCGGAGAGACCGAGAAAAAGCGGTTGAACCCATCAGTTTAGTCCTAAGGGCTTGCCGTCGAAAGGTGGCGGGCGGCTTAGAAATTTGGGGGCCCATAG
>SXHT01000163.1 GCA_005773095.1 Planctomycetaceae bacterium | reverse complement strand
CGAGGACCAGGATGCGGTCTTCGAGCAACTGCTGGATTAGTCCGCCGGTATCCTTGGGGGAGGCAAGAGGCATGAAACCTACGAAGGGTTGGCGGCGGTGGGCTGGGGTTGGACCGGCTGCTTCGCGTCGGCATTACTTTGGAGCGAGTGCCAAATCAGTAATCCCGCGCCGCACACGAGCAGGCTATCGGCGATATTAAAGATCGGCCAGCTGAAGTGTAGTGCATCGATCTTGAAATGAATCCAATCTCGGACGGCATAGACCGGCTCTCCAATCTGATGCCCTCGCAAATCCGGAAGCGACCACTTCAGCCCATGCAGGCCGAGACGATCGTAAAGGTTGCCACAAATTCCGGCGCACACCGCGCCCAGCGCGATGGTCAGGCACCAGTCGTGTGCCATCCTCGACCAGAACAGCCAATACACGATGCCCGCCGCCGCAATCACCGAAAGCAGGGCAAACAGATTCACCTGACCCTGTCCCATGCCGAACAGCGCGCCTTCGTTCAGGCTGATGGTGAAGCCAAAAACCTGATCGATCAGCCAATACGATTTTCCGCCGGGCATCCCCAACCAGGCGAAGAGCCACGACTTGGTTGCCAGATCGACGGCGCAACCGACCACCGCAATCAACCCAAAGGCGACGTAGCGATTGGCGGGAACCGCCTTCATGGTTGCACGCGGGTCGGGGCGAGTGCCGGTGAACCATGCCACGCGAACAGGAAACCGGCACGGGCCACGGGGATTGTAAACTTGCTACCGCGTTTCCAGCTTCTGGGCGCACTTGATGCACCGCGGCGTGTAAGGAATTGCCTGCAGGCGGGCCTTGCTGATCTGGCCGCCGCATTCTTCGCATTCGCCATAGACGCCGTCTTCAATTTTTTCGATGGCGGACTCCACGGCATCCAGCGTGTCTTCTTCGGTCTCCATCAGCGAGAGGGTGAATTCCTGCTCAAAATTGTCGCTGCCAATGTCGGCCATGTGAATCGGCATTCGAGAAAGGTCGCCGGATACCTCCTGGCCATTCTTTTTCAGTGCGGCGTCTGCCATCGCGTTAACATCTCCACGCAGCCTGGCACGCAAGCCAAGAAGTTGAACTTTATAAACCTTCGCCTCGGATTTTTTCATCGATTGTGTCTCCCCCCGGCAGCGGATGCTTCAAGTGAATCCCCCACGCACTCCCTCGCGCAGATGTACAGACTCGTTATTTTATTCCAGCCTGAACGTGTTGTCAAAGGGCGCCAGTCCGACTCACGCTGTAATTCTCGCTTGTAGCTCTGCTAGCCCGGTCTTAGACTAGCCCCATAGTACTTTTTACGCCCGTGGCCAGGGCCCGTGCCGGTGGTCGGCGACGCAAGCGCGCCCCCTGGCACCGGCCACCGGCACTTTGTCTCTTATGACCGACCCCGTACTTCAGCGATGTATTTCGCCTGGCTGCGCGGCCGGCTATTCGGTCGACGAGGTGATTACGTCCTGCAAGGCATGCGGAAGCCTGCTGGATGTGGAGTATGACTGGGGCCGATGCGCGGTTCCCAAGTCGTTGCGGTCATTCGAGGAAAAATGGTCGCGACGCTTTGAGCCGTTGTGCTTGAGCGGAGTCTGGCGATTTCGCGAGCTGCTGCCGTTTGCGCCCGCCGAAAAAATTGTCACCATCGGCGAGGGACAAACGCTGCTGCAAACGGCCGACGGCGTCGCAAAGTACATCGGACTGAACTCCGGCCGCTGCTTTCTGCAATACGAAGGTTTGAACCCCTCGGGCAGTTTTAAAGACAATGGAATGTCGGCGGCGTTTACGCACGGTCGGATGACCGGCGCCAAACGCGCCGCCTGCGCTTCGACCGGCAACACGAGCGCTTCGCTCGCCCTCTACTGCGCCGTCAGCAAACTGATGCGGGGCATTATCTTTATTGGATCGGGAAGGATTTCATACGGGAAGCTTTCCCAGGCGCTGGACTATGGGGCGCTCACCGTGCAAATTGCTGGTGACTTCGACGATGCCATGGCCCGGGTGCAGGAAGTCTCCAAGAGTCTGGGAATTTATCTGGTCAACAGCATCAACCCATTTCGCCTGGAAGGGCAGAAGACGATCATGTACCGCGTGCTCGAAGCGCTGCGGTGGCAGGTGCCTGAATGGATTGTCGTCCCCGGCGGCAACCTGGGCAACAGCAGCGCCTTTGGCAAGGCTTTCTTCGAACTCAAGCAGCTCGGCTTGATTGACCGCCTGCCGCGATTGGCGGTAATCAACGCCGCCGGCGCAAACACGTTGCATGAGCTTTACCAAAAACGCGGCGTCCGCTGGGGCGGCGGCAAAGGAAGCACACAGCCTGTGATCCAGTACTATGGCCAGCTCGATCGAGATGGGCATCGCGCGTCGACCATCGCCAGCGCGATCGAAATCAATCGGCCTGTAAACCTGGCTAAATGCCTGCGCGCGCTTGAATGGTGCGATGGCGTTGTCCGCGAGGCGACCGATCAGGAAATTCTCGATGCCAAGGCGCAGGTCGGTGCGGGGGGTCTGGGCTGCGAACCCGCCAGCGCCGCCAGCGTGGCCGGCGCGAAAAAGCTGGTCTCCGAAGGAGTCATTGGCCGCGACGAACGCGTCGTGTGCATCCTCACGGGCCATCAACTAAAAGATCCCACCGCCACGGTCGCCTATCACACGACCGACCAGGAAAAGTTCAACGAAGTGCTGGGCTCGCGCGGCGTGAAGCGGGCCGCGTTCGCCAACCGCGCCGTGGCGGTGCCGAATGAACTTGATGAGATCATAAAGGCGATTCAACTGTATGGCTAATCTACGACTGGCAATTAACGGCGCTGCTGGACGGATGGGTCAGCGCCTTGTGGCCTTGGGATCAGCAGACCCAACGCTGCAAATCGTGGCGGCGATTGACTCGCCCAAAAATCCCAAAATGGGCCAGGACGCGGGCGTTATCGCTGGCGTTGGACCAATCGGTGTGCCGCTCGCGGATACCTTGAAGGCAGCGGCCGATGTTGTGATTGATTTTTCGGTCCCGGCCGGCGCGGAGTCGATCACGCGCACGTGTCTGGAAAAAATGATTCCGCTTGTGATGGCGACGACGGGACTCGACGAGGCGGCGAAACGCGCGTTGCGTGATGCGGCGAAGATCATTCCGGTTCTCTGGTCTCCCAGCATGAGCTTGAGCGTCAACCTGGCGATGAAGCTGGCCGAGGTCGCGGGCACCGCGCTCAAAGACCATCCCAGCGGCGCCGACGTGGAAATCATCGAGCAGCATCATCGCTTCAAGGAAGACGCGCCGAGCGGCACGGCGCTTAAGTTTGGCGAAATCGTCGCCCAAGCAATGGGCCAGACCGAGCATCGGCATGGCCGCCAAGGGCGGCCCGGCCAGCGTCCGCATGGTGAGATCGGTTACCATGCCGTGCGCGTGGGGGACAACCCGGGCGAACATACGATCCTATTTGGTTTGCTCGGCGAAACGTTGGAAATTGCGGTCAAGGCGACCAATCGCGATTGTTACGCGCATGGGGCGCTGGCCGCGGCAAAATTTCTCGCGGGCAAGCCTGCCGGGATGTACGGAATGAATGATCTGCTGGGGTTTTGAACCAGAAGCGTAACCGTTCACGGGCCGGGGACTGGCTCATTTTCCCGGCGAATTCACGAGAGGTGCATCGTTCTGTCAGGAGATTGTCCAACGTGTTTCCCGGGAAAATGTGCCTGTCCCCCTCTTTTGGCCAGTGAACGGTTACCCAGAAGCAATGAACAATCTGGCGGCGAAGATGGATGCAGGTCTTTCGCTTAATCCACGGTATCACACGTGAATCTCGCACAACCCTGGGAAATCGCAGACCTTGTCGATTTCGAGTACATCCTCGAAAGGGGGAGTGGCGTTTCAGATGAGGGCAGGTTCCGCCAGGCGTGTGAGTTCTTCCAGACGAAGACCCTTCCCGCATTACAAGACGCAGGCACCACGGATAGGCAAGTAGTTTTTCGGTCGTGGCTTGAAGCTTATCGCGCCGTCGGCATAGAACCGCTGCCTGGGAAGTACGTTGCATCGGCAGGCCAGGCACTGATCTTGTTCAGCATTCTTTTGGGGGTTGGACTGGGCGGCAGTTTGACGGCTGCATTGCTCCTATACCATGGTGAGGTGCCGGTAAATGTGCCGTGGTTTCTCGCATGCACACTCGGTGTGCAAATGCTAATGCTGTTGGCTGCGTTGGTGTTGTGGGCGATGCGGGCAACGACTGGTTTTCTTGACGACTTTCGTCCGTTGCGATCGTTACTCGTCCTTCTCGCAACGTGGTTGAGCTCGGTATTGCTAAAGCCAGAGGGCAAAGATCGCGAACGTCTTCGGGCGCTATTCGCGAAGGTCGAGCGGCGGCGTGAAATCTATGGCTCTCTCGCAACCTGGCCGTTCGTGGTAATCAATCAGATATTGGGAGTTTGCTTCAATCTCGGAATCATTGTGGTGCTGCTCGCACAAGTCACGTTCAAAGACATCGAATTTGGTTGGCAATCGACGTTTGTGCAAAGCGATGAAACAGCTTATCGAATCGCGGCAGGCATGGCGGTACCGTGGAAATGGTTCGCGCCGAATCCGCACCCAACGCTTCGCGAAGTCACCGACAGCCATTTTGAGTACAAAAAACGGCATTCAAACAAATCCTGGTGGCCGTTTCTCTGTTACTCCATCGCTTGCTACGGATTGTTCCTGCGAGGAGTCTTGCTCGTTTTTGCATGCCTGAAATTGCGCGCCGCTATGCGCGGACTGAAGTTCGATCACGAGGGATGTCGCTCACTTTATCGTCGTCTTGTCGGCCCCCTTGTGCATGCGGAAAGCGGGACGGCGAAACTTGAGATACCCCCGGAAGAGACCTCGACACGGCATCGCTCAATAAGCGGCAATTCGTTTGTATTAGTCGCAGCCGAGCTCGACATTTCCGAAGATCGGCTCGCCAGTTACGTGCTTGGCAACTTTGGCTGGCGCCTGGCAGCCAAATATAGTGCCGAGGTCGATCATCCGAGTGGCAATCCGGGTGCACTCTCGGCGCTCTTCAACAAAGCCCGAAGCCTTGAGAGTGTCATTGTCGTGATACCCGCTAAGCGTCCGCCAATTAAGGCGATTGCAATCTTTTTGCGGAAAGTCGCGGATGCGGCGGGAGTAAAACCGGAAGTGCTATTGTTATTGGTGGGACGGAAGGAAGCTGTGGGCTTTGCCCAGGTCGATCAAGAGGAGTTGACCTACTGGAAGAATTTCTTGGCGATCAACAGACTGCACGTAAGCCTGGAGACGTGGAGTTGCGAATGAGCGACGATACACCGACTTTTGCCATCGTGGGAGCTGTGAATCACGGTAAGTCATCGGTCGTGTCGACGCTCGCTGAACAGGATCAGGTGCGCATTAGTGCAATGCCGGGTGAGACGGTTGAGTGTCAGACATTTTGGTTGCTGAATCTGTTTCGTTTTTGTGACACACCGGGTTTCCAAAACGCCTTGGAGGCATACGACGAATTGAAATTGGCTGGTAACACTCGCACACCGCTTCGCGTGTTCCGCGAGTTCATCGCCCAACATCGAGGGAACTCGGATTTCGAAGCGGAATGTCGGCTGTTGCAGCCCATCGTTGACGGCGCTGGAATTCTTTATGTCGTCGATGGCTCAGAGCCATTGAGTAAGCTGCATCTTGCTGAGATGGAGATTTTGCGGCTCACCGGCCAGCCGCGACTGGCGATCATCAACCGCAGAAGCCACGACAACTATGTCGAGGAATGGAAGCGCAAGCTCGGTTCGCACTTCAACGCCGTGCGAGAATTCAACGCGCATCACGCTACCTTTGCCGACCGGCTCGAGTTGCTCGATACCTTGGCCAGCATTGAGCAAACCTGGAAACCGAAGCTCAAACAGGCGGTTGCCCTATTCACAAAAGATCAGGAGACGCGGCTTGCCGATTGCGCGGAGACCATTGGTGAGTTGCTGATATTCGCCCTTCAACACAGCGAAGTCGCAATCGCAGACAGTGCCGTCGTCGAATCGCCGGCATGGCGAGAAGCACTTAGGGACGAATTGAAACAGCGATTCATAAGAACCGTGAGTGCTCGCGAAGCGAGCGCACATCAAAAGATCATCAAGATTTTTCGCCATAGTCGCGTGGATTTAGATTTAGCGGGTGAGTCTCTTTTTGACACGGGACTGTTTAGCGAAGATACCTGGAAGGCATTTGGCCTCAATGAAAGGCAACTTGTCGCCGCGGGAGCCATTGGCGGTGCCACCGCCGGGGCGTCTTCGGACTTGCTGACGGCCGGACACACGCTGTTTGCCGGCACCTTCATTGGAGGCGTGATTGGCGCGGCTGGAACCTACCTTGTCGGAAAGAAGAGACCGGAATTGAAAGTCAACATGCCGGGCATCCTAAGAGTGCTCGGCCTCGGCAAAATGAACGTCGCCGGGCGTGAGAGTTCGGTGGGACCGTACACGGCGACGAATTTTCCGTGGATACTCCTCGACCGCGCGTTTGGCACTTTTGTCCACGTCATCAACCGCGCGCACGCGCGTCAAGACAGAGTGACAATCAACAGCGCCCAAGTGAAAGCAGTCATGAACGAGGCTGCCATTTCAACAGCGCGCTGGAATGACGAAAAGCGGAAGGTATGCGAAAAGTTCTTTACCGTTATCCGGAAACACAAGTTGACTCCCGAAAAACGACAATCGCTACGTGAACTGATCCGCAAACATCTTGAAGAGGTAAGCCAGGCGAAAGTCGACGATCTAACGGCGTTCTGAATTCGAGGTGAGATTCGCGCCGATTATGCGTAATGGGTGTTTAGCCTTTCATCATTGGCCGATAATGGCAACATGAACGCGTTGTGACCACGATGGCGAAATGTGAAGAAGGTTACCTTTGCGAAGTCTGCGGTAAGGATGTGGAGAATCTTACCGATAGCGACCTTTATCTGCGCTATGTGATTGGGGTGATCGATCCCGAAGTGCTGCACACGCAGCGCGAGCGGCACATTCTTTGCAACCCGCTGCTTGCCCAGTTCATCGTGGACGATGACTTTGCTGCGGTTCTTGTCGAAGGGGGGTTTGACAAGCGGCATCTCGATGCGGGTTTCGTGCGCGATCGAGAAGTGCTGGTCACGCGCGGCTATCGCCGGCTTAAGGAGTTGGCATCGCTCGATCTGCCGATCATCGACTATCCGCTGCCGGAAGTGCGGCAGCAAATCACCGAGCGCGCCCGCCAGGCATGAAAGCCCGGGGATGGCCATCCCTGGGCTTCAGGCGCCGCTGGATGCTATGCGCTCAGCGCTTCGCGCTGCCCGCGCTTGACGTCGAGCGGCAGAATAATCAGCGTCCCCAGCACAAAGAAGATCAGAAGGCTGAGAAGAGCGAAGTGGGCACTACCGGTGAAGGCCAGGATGCTGCTGAAAAACAACGGTCCGAACATGCTGGTGGCCTTGCCCGAGAGGTTGAAGAACCCGAAGAATTCAGCGGCGCGTTTTTTGGGCGTCATTAGCCCCATGATGGTGCGGCTGACCGATTGGGTTCCGCCGAGGACCAGCGATGCGACGACTGCCATGCCCCAAAATTGAGTTTTACTGGTGATAAAGAAAGCGCCGCCGAGCAAGGCAATCCACACCGACAGACAAACCATCAGGGCCGGCTTCTGGCCGATTCGGTCCGCCAGCCATCCGATGGCAAGCGCTCCGGGGAGGGCCACGAACTGAATCATCAGCACCAACAGCAACATTTCCTGTGGCGGCATTTTGAGCACGATTTCACCGAACTGGGATGACTGCGAGATGACGGTCTGAATGCCGTCGTTAAAAATCAGAAATCCAAGCAGAAACGTCGCCAACATGCGATAACGACGCACATGAACCAGCGTGCGGCGCACTTCGGCAATTGCTTTTTTCGCGGTGGCAATGATGGGCTGCCGTGGTTCGGGCAGTTTCTTGTCGCGCAGGCCGATGAGTGTCGGCAGGCTGAAACCGCCCCACCAAAGCCCCATCACGAGCAGGCAAAGTCGCATGCGGAAATCGCCCGCGGATGGCAAACCAAGGCGGTCTCCCAGCATAAAGATGCCCAGCGCAATCAATAACGCCAGTCCGCCACCCACGTATCCGGCACCGTAGCTCCAGGCCGAGACCTGGCCCATCTGTTGGTCGTCGGCGATCTCGGGGAGGAAGGCGTTGTAGAATCCCTGCGCGAGTTCGAACGACAAACTTGTGGTGAGAAACAGCACCACCAGCAGCCACCGCCGTTCGGGCGTGGCAAGGAACATGAGCATGGCGGCCGCGGAACCGGCGAGAGTCGTTCCGGCCAGCCAGTGCCGTTTGCTGGCGTTCAGATCGGCGATGGCGCCGGCGATTGGCGAAAGCAGCGCCGACAGGAACATCGTGCTGCCGAGCCCCCAGCCCCAAATCAGGACCCCCGATTCGTCGGGAAAAAGTCGTTTGATGTAGGCCACCAGGACGGTGATGGAAAGCGTCGAATACGCGCTATTTGCCCAGTCGTAGAGGGCGAACAGAAAAAGGCTGCGGCGATTGAGTTGCGCGGACATCGCGGTCATTCGTCAGCGGTAACCGGTCACGGGCCGGAAACCGGCTCATTTTCCCGGTGAATTCGCGCCAGCTGCATCGTTCTGTTGGGAGGTTGCCCAACGAGGCTCCCGGGAAAAGGCGCCTGTCCCCCTCGCTTTGCCCGTGAACGGTTACCGTTTGCAGTCAGCAGATGTCAAACTCGCGGGCTACGGCCGGCCGGCTGCTTAGGACTTGAAGCTACGTGCCGAACTCCGGTCGGCGGCGCTGCAACTGTCCTTGCAGGCGTTGCACAATCGAGCTGTGCATCTGACTGACGCGGCTTTCCGAAAGATCGAGCGTGGCGCCAATCTCCTTCATCGTCAGCTCTTCGTAGTAGTACAGAATGATAATCAGACGCTCATTGCGGTTGAGGCCCTTGGTCACGAGCCGCATGAGATCGTTCTTTTGGATGCGCTTGGTGGGGTCTTCCCCCTTCTTATCTTCAAGGATGTCGATTTCGCGGACATCCTTGTAGCTGTCGGTTTCGTACCATTTCTTATTGAGGCTGATCAGGTTGACCGCGTTGGCCTCCAGCAGCATCTTTTCCATCTCGGCCTGCGGCATCTCCATGTGGCTGGCCAGTTCCGATTCATTCGGAGCGCGGCCCAGCCGGGCTTCGAGCGTTTTGAGCGCCTCGTTGAGCTTACTGGCTTTCGATCGCACCAGACGTGGAACCCAGTCCATCGTCCGCAGCTCGTCGAGCATGGCCCCGCGAATACGGGGTACGCAGTAGGTTTCAAACTTCACGCCGCGGCTCAAGTCAAAGGCGTCGATGGCGTCCATCAGCCCAAACACGCCGGCGGAGACGAGATCGTCCAACTCCACGCCCTCGGG
>SXHT01000162.1 GCA_005773095.1 Planctomycetaceae bacterium | reverse complement strand
CCACCGGGGGTGAGCAGCCCGGTCCTTCTGTTATCCGCGGTTGGGCCGGCTGTGCCGGCCGGTTTCGCCGGGCTTTCTCATCCCCGGCCGGCTTCGCCGGCCCCACCAGGTCGCCGAATGCAAAAACCCTGATTGGCCCTGGAGTGAGCAGCACGGCCCTTCAGTTATCCGCCGTAGGGCCGGCTGTGCCGGCCGGTTTCGCCTGGCTTTCTCATCCACGGCCGGCTTCGCCGGCCCCACCAGGTCGCCGAATGTAAAGCACTGATTGGCCCTGGGGATCGCGGCCGGGAACTCGTGACGGACCGGCAGCGTCCGATATAATGATGGCGCCGAACTTTGATGAAGCGGGCTTTTCGTTCCCCTCGCGTCTGACCATCAGATTCCAGGATGGACTTCGTCAAGGTAACCCGTAATCGGCGATGGGTCAGGTCCGGCGATACGATTGCCGGCTTTTCAAGGGACCGTTGTTCATGAGCACTCTGCATCAACGAATCGGCGTGGCCCGGCGGCGATTGAATTGGGAACGGTTCCTCGGATATCTGTTTCGTTCATGGTGCGCATGGCTTGGGGTCGCGCTTGTGGCCATCGTAGTCAGTAAGCTCTGGCCGATGGGCGTGCCGGCAAAGACTTGGACGATCGCCTGGCTGGGCGGATCGCTGGCCGCGGGTTTCATCACGGCCTGGGCGGGGAGTTATTTGACGCGCAACAGCGAACTCGATGCGGCCATTGAAATCGACAAGCGGTTCGGACTTAAGGAACGTATTTCCAGCGCGATTGTTCTGGACAGCGAAACACTTAAGACGGCGGCTGGTCAGGCGCTCTTAACCGACACCGTCCGGCGCATCGAGCGGCTCGACGTGGGCCGGCGATTCCCCATCGGCATCGACCGTAGCGCCTGGTGGCCGCTGGTACCCGGCACAATGGCGGTGCTGGTGGCGCTGTTGATTTCCAGCCGCGTGCCGGAGAATCCTGCCGTTGCCACGACCTCGCAAGTCTCGCGGCAAATCAAGAAATCCGCTCAAGCACTACAGAAGAAGCTGGAGCAGAATCGCGCAGAAGCGAAGAAGCACGGTCTCCACGAGGCCGACTCGCTGCTCAAGAAACTGGAAGAGGGCACGCGGGAGCTCAGCAACAAGGCCGCGGCCGACCAACAAAAGGCGATGATCAAGCTGAACGACTTATCGAAGGAACTCGAGCAGCGCAGGCAAAAGCTGGCGTACAACGAAAAATTCAAGCAGCAGCTCAACAACCTCAAGGACCTTAAAAAGGGTCCGGCCGAGGCTGCCGCGCAGGCCATGAAGAACGGCGACTTTCGCAAAGCCATGAAGGAGATCGAAGATCTCAAGAAGAAAATGGCGGACGGCAAGCTCGACGAAAACGAAAAGAAGCAGCTCGCCGAGCAACTCCGGCAGATGCAAGACGTGTTGCAAAAGGCGGTCGAAGCCCACGAGGAAGCGAAGCAAGAAATTGAAAAGCAGATTGAAAAAGCACGCCAGTCGGGCGACACCCAGCGGGCCCAGAAGCTGCAGCAGCAACTCGACCAAATGCAGCAGCAAAAACCGGCCATGCAGAAGTTGCAGCAGTTGGCTCAGCAATGCAAGGAGTGCGCCAATGCCATGCAGCAAGGCAATGCCCAACAGGCGAGGCAAGCGCTCGACAAGCTGGGTGAAGAGCTGAATGCGATGGCCCAGTCGCAGGAAGAAATGAAGATGCTGCAGGAAGCGCTCGACGAAATCGCTGAAGCCAAGAAGGGCATGGCGGGGGACGGCGATAAGGACGGTCCGGAAGGCGACCTCGATGGCGAGATGGCCATGCAAGCCGGCGGCAAGAATCAAAAGGGTCCGCCAGGCAGGGGAATGGGGGAAGGTCGCGGCAAAGGCGAACGCCCGGAAGAGCGAAACAAAACCGGCTTCTATGACTCCAAGGTGAGCCAGAATGTTGGCAAAGGGGCCGCCGTGCTGACGGACCTGGTCGACGGCCCCAACAAGAAAGGCGAAGTCACCGAGTCGATCAAGAGCGCCTTTGAGAACGCCCGGCAAGGCGGCGACGACCCGCTCGCCGGCCAGCGCCTGCCGCGGGGCTACCGCGATCACGCCAAGGAGTATTTTGACGCCTTTCGCGAAGGCAAGTAGCGCGATCTCGTTCCCCCAGGGGGCGCCTGGGAACGAGGTCGGCTCATTCGCCGAGGGCGAAGGCCTTGAGCTTGCTTAAGAAGTTCGGGCGGGCTGGTTCGCTGGGAATCGGGTCCACTCGCAACGCTTTGAGCGCGCTGCGGCGGATGAATCGCACTTCGGGCATGGGGCGCCAAGCGGGACGCTGCGGTGGTGTCCATGCCAAGAACCGATCGAGAAAACGGGGCTCGGCTGCGGGTGGGCGGTGCGGCTTGCGGACAAGCATCACATTATCGTCGTGGCGCAGGTGCCAGAGCTTCACCAGCTCTTCGGAGGGCAAGCCGAGCTTCAAGTCGCCCACGAGCACGATTTCGCCCTCCGTATGGTCGAGGCCGGTTTGAATCGCTTCGGTCAGCCCGAGGGGAACAGAATGCCGCGCGAAGCGAACCTGCGGATAACAAGTCGCCAGTTCGCCGGCCACGTGCGCGGTGTCGTCGGTCGAACCATCGTCGACCACCAACACCTCGAATCGCCGAGTGAGATCGGGCAGCACATCGAGCAGTGCGCCAACCTGTGCCGCCAAACGATGCTCGGCATTCTGTACCGGCAAGACAACCGAGAGGGTGGGATTCACGGGGAAACCTGGGGGGACGCGGACGGGGTCGGGAGTCCTGCTTTGTTGTGCAACCCGAAAACGAGTCGCAAGTCAAAACCGGACTCCCGACCCCTTGCGAGGCGCGGGACAGCTTCAGGATACGCGCTTAAGATCGGACCGCCGCGGTGGACAACTGCATGACCACGTTTTAAGTACGACTTTTGCACAGCGTGCCGAGAGGGGGGGTCGTCCGGCAAAATCACGCCAAACCGGTCGTTACGCTCGTGAACGGGAAATTGCCGACTCGCTTAAGTGACGCTGGCCGGTTCGCCGCCGCGCGGTTATTCTAATCATGCGGATCGTCTTGCAGGCGGCAGGACGATTGTAAAGTCCTCGCAGGTCGGATTTCGATCCGACCCGTGCGAGGAAGTCGGCGGCGGGGGCACGCAGGGGACGGATTGAAAATTCGTCCTACTTGCCGACGACGCAATCGTCCTGGATCAGATGGCGACTGGATGGTCATGACGCGTACTTCCGATATTGCTCCCGATTTCTCGCTTGCGGGTGGGCTGCTGCCGGCCATCGCTCAGGATGCCGGCACCGGAGCCGTGTTGATGCTCGCGTGGATGAATGCCGAAAGCTTTGCCGAGACTCTCGCCACCGGTCGGGCCGTTTACTTTAGCCGCTCGCGCGGCGCGCTCTGGCGCAAGGGTGAGGAAAGCGGCAATCTGCAGCACGTCGAGGCTGTGTACGTCGATTGCGACGGCGACACCATCCTGCTCAAGGTGCGACAAGTCGGCGGCGCGGCGTGCCATGAGGGATACCCGAGTTGCTTTTTCCGCCAGGTGACGCCAGCAGGGCTCAAACGGGTGGAAGAACGGGTATTTGATCCGGCGGACGTATACGACAAGCCATGAGGGAAGCTTGCGGGCCGACACGACTTTCGGTATCGTCGTGGGCAAGGTCAACCGCCGATTCTGCACGTTCTAAAAAGGGGCGCCACGATGTCCGTCGACGCAAAACTTCAAGCTTTCTCCGCGGTACTTCCACCCCCGGCGAAACCCGCCGGCGTGTACAAGCCGGTCGTGGTGGTTGGAAACCTGGTCTACACCTCCGGCCACGGCCCGTTGTGTTTCGACGGCACCTGGCTGAAGGGCCGAGTGGGCGCCGAGGTCGATCAGGCGGCCGGCTATCGGGCCGCGCGACAGACGGGACTTTCGATCTTGTCATCGGTCAAGGCCCATCTTGGTTCGCTCGACCGAATCAAACGCGTGATCAAGACGTTGGGCATGGTCAACGCGGCGCCGGATTTCGAGAACCACCCGGCCGTAATTAACGGTTGCAGCGATCTGTTCCGGGAACTTTGGGGCGAGGACCATGGCGTGGGCGCCCGCAGTGCCGTGGGTATGGGCTCACTGCCGAATAACATCATCACTGAGATTGAAGTGATCTTTGAGCTGGTGTGATCGCGCTGTCAGCAATCCCGCGATCGACGCCCAAGCGACGGCGGCCGTCTCCACGCGTAGAATCCGTGCGCCTAAGTCGATGGAGGTCCAACCGGCGGCAGCCGCGGCAGCCAGCTCTTCGTCGGCAAATCCGCCTTCGGGCCCGATCGCGATTGCGATCGAATGAACGTCGCCGTTGGCATAGTCACGCCGCAAGCGGTCGAAACTGGCCAGCATCGCCTCCCCACCCGGGTGGGCAATTAGCCGCGCCGACGGAGATTCGACGTCGGTCACAAATTGTTCAAGCGTTTGCGGCGCGGCGATTTTCATGAGCCGGTTGCGACGGCATTGTTTGGAGGCTTCGATGACCGTTCGGTGCAAACGATCGATCGCGGATGAGAGCGGCTGTGCGACGCCACGATGTGTTTCCAATGGCACCAGTCGAGCCGCGCCCAACTCCGTCAGTTTCTCGACAAGCCATTTCTGCCGGTCACCTTTCGGCAGCGCGACGCCGATCGTAATGGCCACGGCAAGTTCCCGATCCACAACCTTTCGCGCCAGCACTGCTAGCTCGAGCGAGTTTCGACCCATTGACTGCACGCGCGCCGTCAACTCGGCTCCGCTGCCGTCAAAAAGCATGACTGCGTCGCCGACTTTCACCCGCATGACGTGCAACAGATGATGGGCTTGGGAGCCCTGCAGCGTGGCATGTTCTCCGGCAATCGGCGTCTCGAGAAAGTACCGGTCAGCCATGCTCGGTTACGCCTTTGGTTTAAGCAACTCTGCGGACTTTACCGATGATAGCAAAGATGCGGCATCGTCTACACGGGGTGCGCGCCCCTGCCTGTTGGACGGCTGTTTCGACGTACCGCGAAGCTCTTCATCCAAATTTCTCCGATGATCTACTCGCACTGGGGATTACGCGAATCACCGTATGCCGCCGGCATCGATCCGCGCGCATTCTACCAAAGCACCAACCACGAAGAGGCGTTGGCCCGACTGCATTTTCTCGTCGATCAGCCGCGCCGCGTAGGATTGCTGCTGGGGGACTCGGGTGTTGGCAAGTCGCTGCTGCTGGAGGTTTTCGCACGGCAGAAGCGCTCGGCCATTCGGCAGGTTGCCTCGCTGAGTCTGCTGGGCATGACGCCGGCCGAGTTTCTGTGGCAGCTTTCGCTGCGACTGGGTCGTGATTTGCCGCCAATCGAGTCGATGTTTCAGCTTTGGCGATCGGTCTCCGACCTGCTTCGCGAGAACCGCTACCAGCAATTCGGCACCGTGCTTCTGCTCGACGATGCCGACGAAGCCGACAGTGAAGTGCTGCTGCAAGTGGCCCGGGTAGCCCAGATCGATCCCTCGCCGGCGGCGCGCCTGACGATTGTGCTCGCTGCGCAGAGCCGGCGATTGGGAAATCTTGGCCGCCGTCTGTTGGAACTTTCCGATCTGCGAATCGATCTCGAGCCATGGTCCGAATCAGACACGATGGCGTATTTGCGCTGGGCCTTGTTGCAGGCCGGCCGCACGAAAGCCACGTTTACGCCGGATGCGATGCGGCACGTTCACCGGCTCGCCGAGGGTCTGCCGCGACGCGTCAAGCACCTTGCCGACATGGCACTGGTGGCCGGCGCCGGCAGCGAACTGGAACTTGTCGACGGGGAAGTGGTCGAAAGCGTGTTCCATGAGCTTGGCGTGGCCGTGACGAGCTGTGGGTAGCGGGGAACTGGGAATGCCCGGCCGCGCTCGTTCCAATTGCTCTGGCCCCCGATCGGCACGCCGTTAGAATGATGGGGCCAATCCCGTCCCCATCTGGAGTCGAATTCGGTGAGCCAGGTTACGATCAAGTCGGGCGATAACGAATCGGTCATCGAACTTAAGGATCCGGCGATTGCCGCATTCCTGGCGTGGCTGATTCCCGGGGCGGGACACCTCTATCAGGGGCGTACGACCAAGGGCCTGCTGTTCATGATCTGCATTCTCGGCACCTTTTTTTACGGACTGGTGCTGGGTAACGGCAAGGTCGTGTATGCTTCCTGGCGACCCAACGACAAGCGTTTGCCCTATCTGTGTCAGGTGGGGGCGGGTCTGCCCGCTCTGCCGGCAATGCTGGAAGCCTATCGGCAACGGCACGGCCGGCCCCCCTTGTTTGGCGGCATGATGGTGCCCCCCAGATTTCCCGAGAACAATAACGGCAAAGACGAGCTTGCCGAGTGGCACAAAGATCTGAATCGTAATTTTGAGTTAGGCACGGTCTTCACAATGATCGCCGGCTTGCTCAACATCCTGGTGATCTACGATGCCTGGGGCGGGCCAATGCAGTACGCGGAAGAGAAAAAGGACAAAGACAAGCAAGACGACAAACAGAAGCCAGGTTGACCAACTCCCATGATGCTCCTGGCAGCCATCAACCAACTCTGGCATGCGGCACCGCTAATCGTAGCGATCAGCCTGGTGTACGCCGGCACAAGGCACGAAGATCCGCAGGCAATCCTGGGACATGCCGTGCGGCTTGGGGTTTGGATCACGGGCTTCATGGGCGTCGTGGCAGCGCTTTTGTTCGTCATCGCATGGTGGCTGTAGTGCGACGGCGTCCTGTTGGCCGGCGGATCATTGCTGACAGGCCGGGAGACTGGCTCATCTTCCCGGCGGATCCGCCAAAAGGGCATCGTCCCGTTGGGTGGTTGCCCAACGTGGTTCCTGGGAAAATGCGACTGCCCCCCTTTGCCCGAGAACGGTTACGCTGGCGTTGCCAACCGCGGCAGGTTATAGGATGGTATTCCTCTGCCGTGGTTCCGGTGCTCGCCATGTTCCGAGGCACGAATCTGGTTTGGCTCTTCGCCGTTTGGGCAGCGAGCGCGATCGCTGCGCCGAGGGAGCTTCCCTCGCTTGTTAGCGCATGGCAGGCCGTGTCTTCGACCTCGCCGCGGACCGCGGAGCAATGTGCGACGACCGACAATGCCCGATTGGTCTCGGCGGTCCACGCGATGGAAGCCCAAGCGGCGGAACAACTCGCGTCTGCGCGCAGCACGCTGGAGCAAGCCGGGAGTCCATCACCGGCGTCTTGGCAGTTGAGAGCACGCGGCCGGCGGGCGCCGCGCACGCCTGCATCGGATCCGCGCCGGTCGAGAAATTCTGTTTCGGTCACGTCCCTGCTCGAACCGCTGCTGTTGGCCAAGCAGCGCGTTGATGCATTGTCCGACGAACTACTGGGCATCCGAGGCGACTTCGTGGGCCTTGAGCCAACGGACCGGCAACGCTCCGCGCTACGGAACTATCTGCGCGCGATGGCGACGCTGACGGATCTGTCCGGCCGGTTGCGCTACCTTCAGTTCGATGCCATCGGTGCTGCCCGAGATGCAGTTGCCGGGGATGCTGCCGAATGCGAGCGGTTGGTCGCGCTGTTGACGCAATATCGGTCAACGATCGGCGCAACCGTGATCGTCGACTGGCTCTTTGATCCGGAAGCGGAGGATCGCTTCGTTGGGGCGACTCGCACCGGGGACGCGCTCAAGTCGCGGTTGTTAACGCTGATTGCAACCGCGAAACAGAGCGATCTTTTGCCGGAATTGGCCGACTATGTGCTGGAAGCACCGTCAACGCCGGCATTGCTGATGCAGGCGGCGGAAACCATTCGGATCCTGGGCCTGCCGCAAGATCCGCGTCCGGGACAAGACCCGACGTTGCCTCCGGTGGCCATCACGGCCAGCGAGCTGCTCGCGCGGGTTTCCACGATCGACCCGAAGCGGCTCGACGCGGCGCTTCAGGCACGGCGAGAGGCGCTGCTCGCCTGGCTCGACGAGCGGCTCACCAAGGGGGTTGCCGATGGGGAGTATTCGCTGGGCCACGGCAGTTTCGCACCGGGAGACTGGCTGCTGATGCGAAATCCCTCCCCCTATAATTTGTTCACCGATATTTCTCCGGGGCTCTTCACCCATGTGGGCGTCATCACCCGCGAGACGGACGACGACGGCATGACGCGAATCGTGCTGGTGGACTTACCCGAACGTGGTGCCAGGATGCCGGCTACGACGGTCGATACGTTTGTCAAACGGACGCGGCATTACCTTGTGCTGCGACATGAGGATGCCGAGGTGGCTCGCAAAATCGGTGAAGCGGCGGCGGCGATGATCGGCAATGAAACCCAGTTCGACCTGAACTTTCGCACGCGGCGCGTCATGGATTATGTCGGCAAGCCGCTCAAGGGTGAAAAGGTTCACACCTATTGCGCGGGCTTGCTGCTACTTTGCGCCCTGCAGTCGGGCCATCCGCGTGAAGAGTTCTTTCCGGTTGCCGAGTTTGCCGCGCCTGGTAAGACGCAGGCCAATCTGAAGACGTTCGGAATGTCGATCGGCGACGACTTTATTTCGCCTACGGGAGCGTTGTTTTCAAGCAAGTTCGCGATCGTCGCCAAACGCGAACCGATGTATGATCCGCGCCGTGAAGTGGAGGAAGCCGTTTACGATCATTTCGCCCAGCGGATGATCACGACCGATATTCATCCCACGGCGGACTCGTTCCAGGCATTGCGGCTCAAGGTGGCGGAGGCGTCGAAGGGAAATCCCCTGTTGGCGCAGGCACTGGCCTCCGCCGCGAACGTGAACACCGAAACGGATCTTGTCGCCGCCGCGAAGGCCGCCGCGGTGGTGGAAACCCTCGACGAAGTGGCCTCCGCCGCCAGCGCGGACTTCCTTGCCGCACAACAAGCGATGAGGGCCGGCAGTGATCAGAAAATGGCCGCGGACCGGCTCAAGCCGGAAGAAATCGCCGGCATGCAAGTGCTGCGGCAGCGACATGCCGATTTATACAGACGTTGGACATCACGCCGCATCACGCCGCGCACGATGCGTGTTGAATTAGTGAGTTACTACATTTCCCAGGGCTGCAAGCAGATCGACGCGAGGTTCTTCCCGAGCCAATCCGCCCAATAGCTCGTCGCAGTCGGCGTAACTTTCCAACCCCAAGGGCTACCAAATCCGGCGGTTGGGAGTCCAGGGCCAGTAACTTGGCCTTGGGCCGCCGAAGCGCACTTCCACGCCGGCGTTGAGCGCGAAGTTGTGCATCATGTCGAGCTGGTCGTTGCCGACCGCCCAATTCTCGGTGGCCTCAAGCCGCAGCGCAAGCCACGGATAACACATCCACTTGACGCCCATCCCCAACGGCAGCGAGAACGTGGATGTATTGACCACGTCGAAGTGGTGATCGCGAAAGTTGAAGTGCTGGAAGCCAAGGCCGAAACTGATATACGGACGCAGGCGCGAGTCGCCCGTCGGATACCACAGCACGCTCACATCGAACAGCGTTACATCCGCGGTCGTGTCCGGCGTGCCGACTTCGCGATCATGGACGGCGGGCGTCGCCTGACCCAGACGCACTTCCAGACCCCAATAGTAATCGTAATCCCATCCCAATCGATAAATGCCGTAGATGCCTGGCTCCAGGTCGACGCGGTTTTCAAGAGGATCTTCTCCCCACAGCGCGCCCACCGCCCAGCCGGCGCTCAATGGCCGATTGCGCCAACTCGTTCCCTGCAGCGGATAACACAGACCCACATGCCGATCTTGCAGCGCCGTGCGCGGTCCCCACGGCAGGCATCCGTCGGGCAGAAAATCGTACCAGCCCTCGGCGCCATCCTCAATCAGCGGTCCTTCCGTCATCGAATACGGACTCGACCATTGCGGATCAGACGGTTCAACACCCAACGTTGACGACCGGGGTGCGCCCGCGGGATCGGTTCCCTGGTCGTCAAGGTGCGACACACGGCGATCGTGGATCGATTCAGGCAGCGAAAGCGATTCCCACGGCGTGATGTCTGGCAAATCGCCGTGCGCACTCGAAAGCTGCCTGGGAATCGAACCACCCGCCGTTTGGCCGTCGGCACGTGGAGGAACGATGGCCACCGCGAGGGTCATGAACCCTAGCAGAACCCGCACAGTACGAATGACAACCCATGGATTCATGGCACAACCGACCCGACGAAGCGCAACGCCGCGCATGCGCATCCGCCGCGGCGGACGCACCCTGCGTGGGTCGAGAAAAAGGGCCGGGATTATCGGGAGAAGTCTCGCAGGGGTCAATGCCGACCCGGGCTCCACCGAGTGCCCGAAATGCTCAAAATCTGCGGGTAACCGTTCACGGGCCGGGGACTGGCTCATTTTCCCGGCGAATTCGCGTAAGGCGCATCGTTCGGTCAGGAGGTTATCCTACGGGGTTCCCCCGGGAAAATGTGCCTGTCCCCCCTCTCACGTGGCCGATGAACGGTTCCATCTGGGGTATAGGGTTTAAGCTGACCAGGGGCCTTCGCGGGTTCTCCTTTTGCGCTGATTTGACACCCCGGAGTCGCGCCGTTAGTCTAAAGGTGGACTAGGTTTACTTCTAATCAGGCAACGCTCGTTCATCGCCCCCCTTGGTTTTGCGGTCCCCACGTCCCTGCCACGCCCAAACGCAAAGCCGCCCGGTTTGTGAGAACAGGCAAACCGCAGAGATTGCGTTTTTCAGGTAGAGCAGAGAGTTCCAATGAAACCGAACCCCCGTAACTTTGGCGACATTCTCATTCGCAAAGGCGCCATCAGCATTGAGCAATGGTCGGAAGCTCAAAAGATCGCCAGGCAAACCGGCAAGAAAGTTGCCGAATCGCTCGTGCAGCTTGGGTATGCGACAAGCGAGGAAGTGACCCGCGCGCAGGCTCTTGAGCACGGCCTGGACTACGTTGACCTGAACGAAGTGGTCATTCCGCCCTCCGTCGTCGAATTGGTGCCGGAAAGCGTGGCCCGGGAAAACGCCGTTTTGCCGATGTCCGAGGAAGACGGCGTGCTCAAGGTCATTGTGAGCGACCCGCTCGACCTCGACACGTTTGAGAAGCTGCGTTTCATCCTCAACCGCAAGATCGAAATTGCCCTCGCTCCACGCGAGAACATATTGGAAGCCATTAACCGTCACTACGGCCAAATCGAAGATCAATCGGCCGACTCGATGCTGCAAGAATTCACCGACACGGCCATCGACTTCACCGAGACGGAGAAAGAGGCCCAGTCCGGTGAAGAGATCGTCGATGAAACGAGCGCCCCGATTGTTCGGCTCGTGCAGCTCATGATCACGGAAGCGGTCCAGTTGCGCGCCTCGGACATTCACGTCGAGCCCTTCGAGAACCGAGTCCGCATCCGATACCGCATTGATGGCATTCTGGTTGAGCGCGACAGTCCCCCCCGACGGCTGCTCGGGGCGATGCTCTCCCGCATCAAGATCCTCGCCAATATGGACATTGCCGAAAGGCGCCGCCCTCAGGACGGCCGCATCAAGGTCACGGTCGGCGACAAACAACTCGACCTTCGCGTAAGCGTGTTGCCCTCCAGCCATGGCCAGACGATCGTGATGCGACTCCTGGACAAAGACAGCATCCGAGTCAGCGTCCGCCAACTGGGGCTGGCGGAGGACGATTTTCGGGTCTTCAAAAATCTGATCCGCCGACCTAACGGAATCATCCTTGTCACCGGGCCGACGGGCTCCGGAAAGACCACCACCCTGTACGCAGCGCTCAATGAGCTCAATCGCCCCGACCGCAAGATCATTACGGCCGAAGACCCGGTCGAGTACTACCTGCCCGGCGTCAACCAGGTCGAGGTAAAGCATGGCATCGGACTGGATTTTTCCCGCATCATTCGGTCCATGCTGCGGCAAGCACCCAACATCATCCTGGTCGGAGAAATGCGAGACCAAGAGACAGCACAGATGGGAATACAGGCTTCTTTGACTGGACACTTAGTTTTCAGTACACTACATACGAACGATGCGCCCGGTGCTGTTACACGTATGATCGACATGGGGGTACCACCCTATTTGGTCGCAAGCAGCGTGATTGCAGTCTTGGCCCAGCGGCTAGTGCGATTGATTTGTGTCAAATGCAAGCAGCCCTCCACCCCCCTGGACGCCCAACTGGAAGCCGCGGGAATTACACCCGAACAAGCGGCGACTGCCACCTTCATGAAGGGCAAGGGATGTGCCCACTGCAACAAGAGCGGGTATCACGGCCGCCAAGGAATTTTCGAGCTGATGTTAATGACGTCCAAGGT
>SXHT01000161.1 GCA_005773095.1 Planctomycetaceae bacterium | reverse complement strand
TTTGATGAGGGGAGAGGAGGCAGCACGGCTGCCCCTCTCCTACTCGACTGGATCCTGAAACGGGGGCCGGCGCGGCAATTGGAGGATTCGGAGTATCCATGGAGTCCATCGCGTTTGACGTGTCAATGGGTACGCTCTTTGGAACGTCCCAAGATGACTTTCTCTACGAAATCAATTCCGATACTGGAAACGCAACGTAATTGACGACCCTTTTGGAAACAGCGCGTGGATGCGGGGATGCCAATGCAGGAGTTCCCCGTGAGTCTACTCCCCGGGCTGTGGGAGCCGATAAACGTGCACCCCGTGGGGCGCGAAGTCGTCCGTGAAGGATACGACCGCGGTTGAGCGGCTGACCTCGACCGCGCGGTCTTCGAACAGCACCGCCGCCTGGGAGGCGGGCCGGAAGCCGCCCAGGCTGGAGAGCCGGAACCGCGCCGCCATCGGCTCGGCCAAGCCGTTGACCGCAATGACGTACAGCGCCCCCTCCCACTGCCTTACCAGCGTGTGGAGGGGAGCGAAGCCCCACTGGTCCGTCTTCCCACTTGCAGGACGGAGCATCTGCACCTCGATCTGCGCGGGTGTGGTCGCGGCCAGAACCACAGGTGTCAGCCCCTTGATCTCCTCGTTCAGAATCTTGAGCGAAGCCCACAAGTCGGGCTCATCGCGCGAGAGTCGCCAGCCTGTCTGCGGGTAGGGCAGGTCCGCGCCGGGCCGACCCAGCTTCGACCCGGCTTCGTGGAAGGAGTAAAAGGGCAAGCCGGTAACGCGGTTGGCGATGAGCATATAGGCCAGGCAGCGCACCTGCGCCGGCGTTGGCGCCGGGCCGACGCTGTCAAGATCGTGATTGTCCACACGATAGGTCTGCACGTAGGCCCAGACGGGCTTGCGGTCCCGGACCATCTGCCGCAACTGACTGGCACGCAGCGCCGGCAGCGAGAGATTGTAATGCACTTTCTGCACGGGATAGGAGTCTTCCGAGATGATGTCACAAGCGTGGGCATACTCGCCACCCCGGTTGGGCTCCGAGAGGTTCAGCCAGACCGGGTGTTGGGGGTCCACCGCCTTGATGACATCGTACATCTGCCGCATGAGCTGGGGCGTATGCGTGGGCTGGTTTATGTCCGGCTCATCGGGTAGGGACCATGCCAGCAGCGGCGGGTGATCCCTTAGCTTCTTCACCAGCGCGGCCAAATCGGTCATGTCTTGCCAGAGGTCATTCAGCGTCACCACGCCGTAAAGGTTATTCGACCAGGCCTTATCGAGGTCATCGCGACCCCCCACACATGGGATTTTGCCACCGTAGATGTCCACCGTATTGAAGCCGGCGGCCGCGACTTCGGCGTGGCCCTCATGCCAGTGGCCGGCGAGGGTCATGAATAATGGAAAGAAGGGCTTGCCGTTGACCAGCGGCTCCTGGTTATTGCCGATCGTCACTTGTTCAATCGGCGGCAGCGAAGCCGCTCTCAGTGTCGCGCTGTATCCCAGAATGGCAGCAGCCACGGCTATTCCCAGAATGGCCTTTTCAACGCACCCCGGAAACCTCGCGCGCCACTTCCTGGCTGCCAGCCCATCGATTGACATCTTCATCATCTCGCTCCCTGAATCCGTGACGGCGTCTTTCCCGTCACGGATTTCTTGTCCGAAATGCGATTTTTCATCGGCCATCGTCGGACTTTTCGATGACCGTTCCTTGAATTTCACATCGGCCGGTGATTGGTTCGCCCGGCCAGGCAATGGATGATTTTCTTGCACCGCCACGCAGGCTCGTCAAGGGGAGTGGGGAAGAATAAAAGCACTTTTCTTTCGCGAGAACTCGAAGCGCGCAGGACCTTTCGTCGACGGATCAACCGAACCTCAAGCCACGTCTCGGAAAACAGTTCCTCGAGCCACCCGTCCTACAACAAGGATTCCCCTCCCGTGTATTTCTTGACGGCGTCAGGATTGAGTTCGAGGCCCAGGCCGGGAGTCGTCGGGATCGCCAGCATTCCGTCGACATCGAGTTTCCAACCGCCGACGGTGATCTCGTCGATGAAGGGCGAGCCGGTGAGATACTCGACCAGATCAGTACCTGGAAATGCCGACGCAAGATGCAGATCGGCCGCGAGGCCTACAGCAGTGTTCCAGCCGTGCGGGATGAATTGCACGCCATGCTCCTGCGCCATCCAAGCGATGCGGCGCTCCTCGCTGATGCCGCCGACTTTGGTCACATCGGGCTGGACGATGTCGAAGGCTCGGGCTTCAAGAAAGGGCTGGAAGGCTTGTCGTCGTGTGAGCACTTCGCCGCCACTAATTGGTATCGGCGAGTGCTCCCGAAGCATGGCGAAGTCTTCGAGCGAGTCGGGCGTGAGCGCTTCTTCAAACCAATGCACGTCGCAGTCGGCGAGCATCTTCGCAGTGTTGAGCGCCCACTTGTAGCCGTTCGTCCAATGCGCATCGCTACCACCGGCATCGACCATCAGTTTGTTTTCCGGCCCCACGGCTTCACTCGCAGCTTTGACGATGGCTTCGTCAGTGGCGGCGTTGCGGCGACCAAACGGCCCCCAGCCGATCTTGAAGGCGCGAAAGCCCTGCGCTTTCACCTGGAGAAGATGATCTCGCAGCTTTTCCGGCTCATCCATGAGCAGCGAGGCATACGGTTGCACTCGTTCACGATAACGACCACCAAGCAGACGTCCGACGGGTTGTCCCGTTGCCTTGCCGAGTAGATCCCAGAGCGCGATGTCGATGCCGCTGATCGCGTGTGTGATAGAACCGCCGTGTCCGAGCCAAAACATGTTCTGATGCAGTTTCTCGCTCACACGTTCGGGTTCGAGAGCGTTTTCGCCTCGATAAAGCGGTTCTAGCACTGCGAGAGATGCACGCACGAGCGCGTCGTTCGTGAAGACGCTGCCGAGCCCGACGGCTCCTTCGTCGGTGTGGACCGCGATGAGCGTGTGGACGCAGTCTTCGGGCCGGAGTTCATTGCTCCGGCCCCCTTCGGGTGTGGCGCCGCGCAGACCTGCGCAGCGGATTTCTCGGATTTTCATGAATGCCCTTGGAAGAGTTTGGCCTTTGGTTGGAAAGTCACGTGGGCGTCAAGTGGGAACATCGGTCGTGCGCAGCGAGTGCCGCCGACGGTGGTGATGATCGTCGCACCGATTCCGGCATCGAAGGCCATCTTCACCGCCGGAGCATCCACGATGGGCGAGAGTGTGTGCAGGGTGCAGGCAGACTCCATCAGCGTGCGCAGGATCGCGTTGCTGTCGCCTGAAGCGCCGGAACTGGTCGCGTCAGCGGCATCGACGAGCGCAAGCGTTCCCTGCGTATGCGCTCGGGCGATCTTTGACATCTCATCGAGGTTGACGAATGGCACCCGCATTTTCTCGTGATGTTCCCAGAACAGATTCGCGATGCGCAATGCCTCACGCTCAGCGAGCGCCGGATCGTTGTCGGTCACCACGAAGGCCCAGGAGGCGAGTTCTGGCACATCGGTGAAAGGATTGCCCCACATCATGCCAGCAGAGAGGCCGCGCGGACTCTGTTCGATGGCCTTCGCCGCTTCGACGGCGTGACGGATGGAGCCCGTGGCGGTGATCAGTTCGTCGCCACGCACCAGCGCAGGCATCGTCACTTTGGCCGTTACGGGCTTCACCTCGCCTGCGACGATGCGAAGCAACAGTTTCGCGGCGCGCTGGCCGGTCTCGAAGAAATCAACGTGCGAATATGTGTGATAGGCCACCACAGCATCGCTGTGCTGGAGCATGCGATCTGTCAGGATGCCATGAAGATCGAGCGATACGACGATGGGGATGTGGGCGCCGAGAATCTTCCGCGCTTCCGCCAGCAGCCAGCCTTCGGGATCGAGTTCCCCTTCACTCGCCATCGCACCGTGCAAGCAGAAATACACGCCGTCGACGGGTGGGGCCGCGCGGATGGAATCAAGAAGCTCGCCCGCGATGCGCTCCCAAGCTGTCTTGGCTAATGTGCCCCCTGAGGTGATGAAAAAGGCGCTGTAAGCCGGCACCAGCGTCACGCTTGGATCGTCGTCGAACACGCTCAATGCACCGCCGACTTCATTCCGCACCGTACGATGGTAAGCGAGCATTGCCGCGCCGCGCCGGATGCCAAAGTCGTCGTAGCCGCTGAGGTGCGGGTTGAAGGTGGAGACCTCCTGTTTACATTCGGCGATGAGGATTCGTGGCATGGTCGGTTAGCGGGCGAGTTGGATGACAAAGTGTTTCACAGGTCGGACGATGAATGAGCGTGATCACGCGGAAACAGCGATTTGATGCCAACCATGATCGCCATTCCGGCCACGAGGTAGCCGATCGCGGTAAAGCTCAACAGGCGGTCGATGCCGAGGGACTGCTTCCAAATGCCGCCGAAGAGCGTGGCGAAGCCGGAAATGATCGCGCCGCAGAAGTTTAACAGACCGACCGCCGTGGCGCGGGCTTCGCAGGGCACGATATCGAAGGCGGCGGGGAAAATGTTCGCAATGAACAGGCCGCTGAAGAGACCGAAGCCGCTGGCGGCGATGCGTGTGATGAGAAGTGTGTCGCTATTCCCGAGCAGATAAATGCACGGTGCCGAAAGCGCAAGTCCGGCGACGATGAGCCAGAACCGCGCGGCTGTGACGCGATGGCGCAGCGCATCGGCCGTCTTGCCGCCGATGAGGATGCCGATGAAGGTGGCGGATTGCAGGAAGATCGTCGCATTGAAGGCGGCGTCGGCCTGGTTGAGAGAAAACTTGTCATGCAAGAATGCCGGGAACCAGCCGTAGAGCAGCCACAGGCCGAAGACGAACACCGGAAACACGATGCACAGCAACAGAAACGTGCGCGATTGGCCGAGTGAGGCGAATGCGTTCCGCGCATTGGGCTCAGGTGCTGGTTCGCCGACCTGTTGAAGAAAAATGAAGTAGGGGAACGCGTACAGCACCCCGACGGTACCGAGAATGAAGAATGCCTCGCGCCACTGGCCGCGGTCCGCCATCCAGCCGCCGAACCAACTGCCGGCTACCGTGCCTGCGATCTGACCGGTCATGAGCAACGACACGGCACGCGAGCGCTTTTCTGCGCCGTAAGCATTCGCCGTGAGCGCGACGGCCCTAGACATGTAGAGCGACTCGGACACACCCATCGCGGCACGCATCGCGAGCAGCATCGTGCCCGAAACGACGAGACCGGTGCCGATCGTGACGATGCTCCACACAACGAGACTGAACACGACGAGCAGCCGTTTTGAAAAGCGATCCCCCAGGTAGCTGGAGATGGGGCAGCCGAAGGCATAAACCCACAGGAACATCGCGCCGACGAGGCCGAGCTCTCCATCCGTCATCTTCAAATCGGCCTTCAGCGACGGGAACATCGAGAAGACGGCCTGGCGGTCAGAGTAGTTCAAGAAGTACGCGAACCACATGAAGGCGACCAGCGCGCCGGCTGATTCTGCCTTCTTCATGCGCGTAAATCCTCGAAAACTTCGCTTTCGCGGACCTGTTGGGCGATCACCGCACGCAGGAAGTGCGCGATCCGGCTCGTGACTGGGCCTTCCGGCTTGCCCGGAAAGGCGCGGCTCATATTCATGCCGTCTAGCGGCGACAAGCGTGCGGCCGCCCGCGCCGCAGGGAAGTTCAGCGATGGAATGAGAATGACGCGGCCGCTGACCTGCTCTGGTTGCAACGCACGCGCGAGCTTCATGATGGCGATCTGCCCCTGATACTCGTCTCCATGATTCCCGTCCAGCACGAGCACGGTGGGACCTTTACCCCGTGCGGGCTGACAGGAATTTTGATCCGCTCGCGGTGCGCTGTCAACGTTTCGGGATCGCCTTCCTGGGTGTTCTTGATCCTGAAACGACCCCGGCGAACGCCCATGTACACCCAGATCCAACTCGGCGTCCATGCGTAGGCAGTCCGCGAGCCTCTTGGGCAGTGCCTTGACCGCGATGGCATTCCAGATCGAAAGTTCTGGCGGCAATCGCCCCGAACAGTGGTCCGGCAGACGCGCAGTTCGAACGCACTGTGGCGGCTGCCCAAAAGCTGTCCCCAAAAAACTCGGGGTCGAGCACCAACTGCAGTTCGCCCGCCGCTGTATTGGAACTGCTCGCGGACCCACTTAGCGCGCCCCGCTGGCGAGCATCAGAGCGACCAGCTCGCCAAGCAAGGTGGCAATCACTGCAACATACAGCAGGCCCGTTGCGGCTTGCGTGTTGGGAATCGTTAACGTTTGCCAGGCCATTGCCGTGGCGAGTCCCGATAGCACGAAGCCGAACAGCCAGCGGACGGCGAGCAGCAGCACGCGGACTGTTTCTGGCGGGCCAGCGGACTGCCATTCGAAGCTTACACCCGTCGCGCACAGCGCGGCTCGCAGGGCGATCACCAGCGCCATGATCGCGACGAGCTTCTTGAGCGGCGCAATCGCCATGGTTGGCGAGTTCAGGTACCAGTGGCCGAGCAGCATCGCAGCCATGGTGATACCGAGCACCAGACCCGAGCTGGGCATGTCGAGCCAGGCGAGCACTTGAGCGACGTGCGACGAAGATTGTGGAAATTTCGTTGTGATCCAACCGCCGACGAGCGACGCCGCCGCGATCAGCCACAGTGCGGCGATGCCGGGTCGCGGTTTCTCGTAGAGCCAAATCACGGAGCCGGCGTAACTGGCGAGACTGGCTATGATTGCCGGCCAGATCGCGAAATGCGACTTCGCCGAAACCGCGACCAGAACGGCCAGCACGTTCAGACCCAAGAGTACGTACAGGTGGTTGCGATAGTAGCCGCTGGTCACCTGCTTGGGCGAAGTAATGGCCATTCCCAGCGCCAGGCCGAACGACATGCGAAACAGGAACTGGATGAGGATGGGCATGGCCGAGGCAACGCGGACAGGCACATTTTGGCTGTGGGACCATCGTGGTGATGATGCCCGCCGCAAAAATGAGCCATCCCCCTACCGCCGCCCTCCGTAAATCAGGTTCATGATCTCGGCGCGGCTGGAGACGTTTTTGCGGAAAAGGCCCTTCATTGCCGATGTGACGCAGACGCTGCCCGGCTTGCGGATTCCTCGGATTGACATGCAGGTATGCGTGGCTTCGATCACCACCGCGACGCCTTTGGCTTGCAGCTCGTCGACCAGCAGATTGGCGATGGTTTCGGTCATCCGCTCCTGCACTTGCGGCCGCCGGGCGACAACCTCGACGACACGGGCCAGCTTGCTCAGACCGATCACGCGGCCATTCGGGGCGTAACCGATGTGCGCCACGCCCAGGAAGGGCAGCATGTGATGCTCGCACATGCTGTTAAAGCTGATGTCGCGGACCAGCACGACTTCGTCATATTGTTCGGTAAAGAATTTCTGCAGGTGGGCGCGGGGGTCTTCGTGCAGACCGCTGAACAATTCGGCATACATGCGGGCCACGCGGGCCGGCGTTTCCAGCAAGCCCTCGCGATCGGGATCTTCGCCGACAGCGGCTAAGATCTCTCGCACCGCACGCATGATCCGCGGTTGATCGATCGGCGTATCCGGGGGCCTGGCGGATCCGTTCTCCTCACCGGTCAGACTTCCCTGCATTGCGTCCGAATTCGACATAGATTTGATGGTAGGTGGCGGCTGGCGGGTGGTCAAGGAGTGTTGTCCCAGGCATGTCCGGAGTGCCGCAGCGGACGGCACTCGCAGTGTGCCTGCTCCTATCAGTCTTTCAGCTGAAACAGTCGCTTGAGCGCTTCCAGCAGTCCGTGCGGAGGGCCGGATTGCGCTTCGCTGCGCAGCGACTCCAGCGGCGGGTGCAGGAGCTTGTTGACAAGGCGATCGAACGACTGACGGATTTCTTCTCGCGATTTTTCGTCGAGGTCTGTCAGCTTGTTGAACAGCCGGCGCAACTCATCGTCCTTGGGTTGTTGCCAGCCTGCTTTAAGCCGCTTGATGATTGGCGCCGTGGCACGGTGATGCAGGTCAGCCATGAAGCAGGCCGTTTCTTGCTCGACAATATGCAGGGCGGCCGGCAGTTCGCTGGTTCGCTCCGCCCGATTCCGCGAACAGGCGATTTCAAGATCATCGATCGAGTACAGATAGACACCCAGGCAGTCGCCGATCGCGGGCTCAAAGTCACGGGGAATGGCCAGGTCCAGCACGAAAAGCGGGCGTTGGTAGCGCCGCGGTTCGACACGGCGAAAATCCGCGAGCATCATCACCGGTTCGGTTGCTCCCGTGGTGCTGATCACCAGATCGGCAGCCACCAGCAAGTCGCCCAGATGTTCCCACGCTTCTGCGCGGCCTTGCCAGCGCTGGGCAAGCTCTCTGGCACGAGCAAAATTGCGGTTCACGACGGTCACCCGATGGGCCCCCTCATCCTGGAGATACCGCAGGGTTTCTTCGGCCATCTCGCCGGCGCCAATCACCAGTACTTGTTTGTCGTCGAATCTCTCGAAGATCTGACTTGCGAACTCGGAGACGGCAATGCTGGGAATGCTCACGCGTTTATGATGAAGTTGTGTTTCGGTTTGCACTCGCCGCGCCACGCGCAGGGCGGCCTGAAAGATGCTGTGGGTCAGGGGGCCGGTGCTGTTGCACTGGTTCGCCAGCTCGTAGGCTTGCTTCACCTGCGCAAGAATCTGAGATTCGCCGACGACCATGCTGTCGAGGCTGGCGGCGACGGTGAACAGGTGACGGACGGCATCTTCACCGGTGCGTTCGAAGAGATCGTCAAAGACCTCATCGAGCGGCATGCCGTGGAAATCGGCCACGAACTGAGCGACTTGCTCGTGCGTGGGGCCGGCTTGAGGATCTTCAGCGGCGGTATAAAACTCGACACGATTGCAGGTGGAAAGCAGCACGGCCTCGGCATGCGGAAATCGCTCGCGAAGGCGGTCGAGTGCTCGGCCGGCCTGCGCGACATCGAAGGCCAGCCGTTCGCGCTTTTCGACGGGTGCATTGTGGTAACTGCAGCCGATCATTTGCAGTTTCATAGCGCACTCCTGGCGAAACCGAAACGGATGCTTCGCTCAGAATCGTGCCGATTGGGGATTCCGGATTCCTGATGCGTGAGCCGGTCGAAGGACTGCCCCCAGCTCGCCGCCTTGCGCGTTTTGCCGTGCTCGCTGTCACCCAGCAGCAACACGCCCAGCACGAACGCCAGAAAGACAAAGCTTGCGACCGTGAGATACGCCACCTTCTGACCCTGTCGCGCCGGTCGGTAGATGACGCTGAAAATGGAAGCGGCCAGGAGCCAGGCCAGCATCAACGCGGAACTCCAAATCAGCGGATCGGTCCAGGGCATGGATTCCAATTGTCGATCGCGCACGGTCTTCAGGACAATGCCAGACAGGAATCCACCGCCAACCAACAGGGTGGAGACAAAGATCACGCGAGCGTTGACATTTTCCAACCACTCCAAACTCGGAAAGCGAAACCGGCCCGCGGGGGGCAGCTTGCGTTTGAGGCGATACGACTGCAAGAGGTACATCACGCCGGCAACAAAGCCCACCATGACGGCAACCGATCCGAGCAGCAGAAAGACGCCGTGGATGGCGCTCCACAGCCGCGTGGCCGAGCGACTGGCAATTGGCTCTTGGCTGGCCCACAGAGCGGCGGCGAACACCAGACCCAGCACAAGCGGCAGCACCAACAGTCCGATCGCGGAGCGAGGAAAAAAGTAGGTCAGATACAAGTAGGCGACGACCAGCACCCAGGCCGTCAGCAGACACCAATCATAATTGCTGGATAGCGGCGGCTGCGGGCCGTTCGCTGCACGATGGGCCAGATACATGGTTTGCGCCAACCAGCCGGCCGCCGCAAAGCCGATCATCACGGCTCCGCGCACGCCGCTGCGAAAGAACAGCCGCGAGAGTTCCAGCAGCCACGCCACCAGGTAACTGGCGGCGAAACAGGTAACGCTGATGTTGGCAAGCGAAGGCATGTCGGCGGCACGGCTAATCGGCTGTTCAAACTGCGAGGGTTCCGCTGCATGGGGGGGTCGGGAGTGGGTTTCGCGGGGATGATTGTCCCCGAGGAATAAACGCAGTCGCCAAACCAACTCCCGACCCCTTCCACGTGACCCTTGATTGTCGCTTAGATTTCACCTTATCGTAAACCTCCTCCACCAGGCGATTATCGTTTTTGGGTCATCGGCCGCTTACTGGAGTGCGGCAAGCACGCGCGCCTTCTCCTGCGCCAGCGGAAATGGCTCGTAGGTTGTGAAGTTCGTCAGTCGCGAAGAGAGAGTGCGTGTCTTGGTGCTGTTGCCGGTGGGCTTGGATCGGGCGTGGTGTTTCTGCATGCGGTCGAGCTTGTTCTGGTTGGATGCCAGCGACTTGCCTTCGCCGGCGATTTGTTGCATTTGCAGGTTGTATTGCCGGACCAGACCATTATATTGACCCTGCACGAGAGCAGCTCGGGCATTGATGTTCGCCGTCTGCGCACGCAAGGGACCAAGCCGGGCGTCAAGTTGCAGAATGAATCCTTCGAGCACTCTCGCACGAATCGGGTCGGTATACACGGTCTCAATCGTGCCGTCGTCAAGCTTTACCGTCTTAATCAGCGACTGGACTTCCGCATGGGCCGCTGCGATCTGCGTCTCGATGGGGAGTGCGAGGCTCTGGATTTCAGCAAACTCGCCGCGCAGCTCGCTATACTGAGCGTGCAGGCCTTCGGGGTCTCGTTGGGCCCTTTTCTGCTTTTCCTCGGCGGCCGATTGCAACGTTTCTCTGGCTTCCTCCATGGCGGACTGCTGCGACTCGAGCTGTTCTCCTTGCGTCTTGATCGCGTCGGACTGAATCTTGGCGATCTCCTCTTTGGCCCCTGAGACTTCGGAGTTCAGTTGAGCAAATTGCGCAGCCGTGGCGGCGTGGCCGGCATCGAACTCCGCGCGGAAGGCGCTGCCCCAGCCGTTGAGGATGCGTTCCTTCGAGGCATCGACGAGATTCTGCAACCTGGCGGGCGCAGCGGGACTCTCGAGGAACGACAGCGAGCTGCCGATAAATCGCGCCGTTTCGCGGTGATCGGCCGTGACTTTGGCGTGCTTTGCGTTCGGCAGCCGCCCGGCAAGATTTTCCAGATTGACGAGTGCCGCCTGGTGCTCTTTGCGTACCAGCTGAACCCAAGTTCTGGACCGACGAAAGGGAAGCGACTTGGGCGAGACCCGCAACAGTTTGTCAAGTTGTGCTCCAGCCTGATCCAGCTTCTGCTGTTCGATAAGCACAAGCGCGAAGGCGTAATCCACGAGCTGCCGGTTGGCGCCATCGGCTTGGATGGCCGTGAATTGCTCTCGCGCGGCATCGAGTGCCGAGGGGGAAACCTTGTTCGAATTCGCGAATAATTCTTCAACCTGGCTGCGAATCTCGTCCGCAGCCGTGTCCCGCGCAGCCGCCGCCAGCAAGAAACCGAGCAAGACACACGTATTCAGTCGCGTCAACATGACAACTCTGTAGCCTCCGCGGAGCAGTGGTCTAACGAGGCGCATCGCCCGCCAAACGGAGCTTCACCCTTGGATGCACGTCACCGACTTTCAGCAGGCGACCGATCGTGAATTCTTGGCTGGGGGACGGTCGACGTGGCAATCTACCTGTCTGTAAGTATAGCAGAATCGGCCGATGCGACGAAAACCCGCCTAGTCCTCGTCTCCTAGCCCGTACTCCTTGAGCTTTTTGTGCAGCGTGTTGCGGTTGATGCCAAGTTTGGTGGCGGCTTTGGTCTGCACGTTTCCGCAGGAGGTCATGACTTGCGCGATCAGCTCGCGCTCCACGCGGTTGACAATCCTGGCGTGCAAGTTGTCTTCCTGGGGGCCAGCCGTTGCCAGGCCTTGCTGCACCAGTTCGCAGGTCAGCGTTTCCAAGTCAGCTGGCTTTGAGCGGCCGGTCGCGCCGCGCGATTTTGCTCCGTTGCCGCTACGTACATTCGGCGGCACAAGATCGATCGTAAATTCGTCGCCGCTTGCCATCACCACGGCTCGCTCAACGTAGTTCTGCAATTCACGGACATTGCCGGGCCAGTGATAATTCTGTAACGTCTCCAAGGCGGCGGGATTGATGTGGGCCACATAGCGGTCGTTTTCTTCGTTGCAGACCGCCAGAAAATGACTGACCAGATCCGAGATGTCCTCCCTGCGCTCCCGTAGCGGCGGTAGATGAATCGGCACGACGTTCAGGCGATAGTAAAGATCCTCTCGAAACCGCTCGTTCTCCACCTCGGACTGCAAATCGCGATTGCTGGCCGCAATCACGCGCGTATCCACGCGAATGGTCTGCGTATCGCCCACCCGCTCAAACTCCCGCTCTTGAAGCACGCGGAGAAGTTTCACCTGCAGCTTCGGCGTTGTGCTGTTAATCTCGTCGAGAAAGATCGTGCCCGTATGCGCGGCTTCAAAACGGCCCGTGCGGTTGGCCAAGGCGCCGGTGAACGAGCCGCGAACGTGGCCAAACAACTCGCTTTCCAACAGGCTCTCGGAAAGCGCTCCGCAATTCACGCGCACGAACGGGCCGCTGCCTCGGGCGCTCAACTGGTGGACCGCCTTAGCGATCAGCTCTTTGCCCGTGCCAGTTTCGCC
>SXHT01000160.1 GCA_005773095.1 Planctomycetaceae bacterium | reverse complement strand
GTGGCGGTGGCCAACACGCCAGGACTGGCCGGCTCGCTGCTCGTCGGTCTGATGGCAGCCAAAGCGCTGTGCCTGGCGCGCGGCTTGCCGCTTATCGCGGTGAACCATCTGCAAGCGCACATCTACGCCTGCCGATTGGCAGCCGGTGAGAATGTGTTTCCCTGTATTGGACTGATCGTATCCGGCGGGCATACCAGTTTGTATCGCTGTCGCACACCGCTGGAATTCGATCTGCTCGGCGGCACGATCGACGATGCAGCCGGCGAAGCGTTCGACAAAGTCGCCAGCCTGCTCGGCCTGCCGTTCCCCGGAGGGCCGTCGATCGAACGTGCCGCGAAGCAGGGTAATCCACACGCGTATCCCTTCCCCCGCCCGCTACTGAAAGACACCGAGCGCATCGAGTTTAGTTTCAGCGGACTAAAGACGGCGGTCAGGTATACGGTGGAACGAGAACTCACAGCACGAAACGCGGCACCGAGCGCGAAAACGTCGGCCCCCGATGATCCGAGCTCCGAGTTCCCGGATCCCCGTTCGACCATCGCCAATCTGGCAGCCAGCTTCCAGGAGGCGATCGTCGATTGCCTCGTCGGCAAGTCGCTGGCCGCCATCGACTCGAGTGATCTTAAAACGCTCTGCGTGGGCGGCGGCGTAGCAGCGAACGGCCGACTCCGCGAGCGCCTGGAAGCAGAAGCGGACCGCCGCGGGCTTCGACTGATCATTCCGCCGCTTCACCTCTGCACTGACAACGCCGTGATGGGCGCGATTGCCGTGGAACGGCTGAAGGCCGGCTTGATTGAACCGTTGGATCTGGACGCGTTTCCGGGCCTCGTGCGAGCAGGCGGGGAAAAGACTCGGAAATGCGCAACCTGAGGGCCCCGCGTTCCTGGACGAACCATTCGGGTCGCTTTCCCACCGCTTCTGCGCCGCTATAATGTGACGGCCCTGTCGAGTCGTCGGCCGTCGGCGCAAAAAATAGAGGGTTCCTGCTCGCCGGGGCAAGAACCCTCTGAGTTGGCTGTCCACACTCTACGACTTGCATCGCATCGTCTGGAGACCCACAGCCGTAACAACCCTATCGGGCCAGCGGCGTGATTTTCTTTAGTAGCCGCTTGCACGCTCAACCAAACGGAACACTTGCCGCCAACTGCGGATCTCTGATCGAACAACCATCGTGGTCAGTTAATGCGAATCGTGCGTCCGCGTCACTTGCGGTTGAACAACCGGGCGATGAATTTCTTGACTTCCCTCCCGACACTTCAAGCCTAATCCATGCTCCAACCCGCAAAACTGGCGCTCGAGGACGGCACGGTGTTCAGCGGCGTATCCTTCGGCGCAACCGGCGAGGTCGATGGCGAGGTCTGCTTTAACACCTCGATGACCGGTGACCAGGAGATCCTCACCGATCCAAGCTACCGCGGGCAAATCGTCACCATGACGTACCCGGAGATCGGCAATTGCGGTGTCAATGAGGAGGACTTTGAGAGCGCCAAGCCTCACCTGGCCGGCTTCGTCGTGCGGAATTACAGCGGCCTGGACAGCAACTTCCGCAGCCACGGCACGCTTGAGGAATTCCTGCGCAGGTGGAATATTCCGGCCATCGCGGACATTGATACCCGTGCGCTCGTTCGCCGCACGCGCGAGCATGGAGCGATGCGAGGCGTGCTGTCAACGGCTGACTTGGACGACGCCCGCCTCGTGGCTAAAGCCAAGGCCAGTCCAGGCCTGGTCGGCCGAGATCTGGTGCGCGAAGTCATGCCCAAGAGCGCGCGCGAGTGGCATCAGAAACTTAGTCCCTGGGCCAGGCGGGACGCGGCTGCCGAGGCGACGACGGTCGCGCCCCCGGATGCCCCGCACGTGGTGGCGATCGACTATGGAATGAAGTGGAACATTGCTCGACATCTGTTCGACATGAACTGCCGGGTGACGGTCGTGCCCGGTTCGGCCACGGCCGCAGAAGTTCTTGCGCTCAAGCCGGATGGCATTTTCTTATCGAACGGCCCGGGCGATCCGGAGCCATTGGGCTACGCGATCGACACGATTCGCGGCGTGCTGGGCAAATCGCCAGTTTTTGGCATCTGTCTTGGGCATCAGTTGTTTTCGCTGGCCTGTGGAGCAAAGACGTTCAAGCTCAAGTTTGGCCATCGCGGCGCCAACCAGCCAGTTCAGCACACAAACACTGGCCGCGTGGAGATCACCTCCCAGAACCATGGCTTCGCCGTCGCCGAAGGCTCTTTGCCCGATGCCCTCGAAGTGACTCACATCAACCTCAACGACCGCACGATCGAAGGGGTCCGCCACCGCGAATTGCCGGCATTCAGCGTACAGTATCATCCGGAGGCATCCGCCGGCCCCCACGACAGCGGCTACCTGTTCGAGGAATTCCGCAAAATGCTGTCGCGGTGATACCAACCGGGTACACGGGCCGGGGACTGGCTCATTTTCCCGGCGAGTTGGAAAGAGGCGTGTCCTGCTGTTGGGTGGTTGCCCAACGTGGTTCCCGGGAAAATGTGCCTGTCCCCCTCTCTTTGTCCGTGAACGGTTACCCAACTGGCGTACTGGTTTGAGTGGCGATCATCGCTGGCAAAGGTCAAATTGACGACATCGCGCGGGTACGTCACCATAGGCGCTGGCGTTTCGGATGGGAGGTTCGCCATGTCCAAGTTCGCCGTCATCATTGCCGCGGCGGGGAAGAGCGCCCGCTTTACCGATAAAAACTACAAGAAGCCGTACGCGCCGCTGGCCAACAAGGCAGTATGGCTCTACTCGGCGGACCGATTCACCGGTCGGGGTGATGTGAAGCAAGTGATCGTGGTCATCTCGCCGGAAGATCGCGAGGACTTCATGTCCAAATTCGGCGCGAATGTGGCGATTCTGAGCATCGACGTGGTGGATGGCGGCGACGAGCGCTCGGACTCGGTGGCAAAAGGTCTTGCGCGCGTGAAATCGGACATCGACTTTGTCTGCGTGCACGATGCGGCCCGCCCCTGCATCGTCGATGATTGGATCACGAAGGTCTTTGAGGCGGCGGAGAAGAGCGACGCGGCGATTCTGGCGATTCCGGTGTCGGGAACGCTGAAGCGCGTCGGCGCCGATCACGCGGTCGTGGAAACCGTTTCGCGCGAGGCGCTGTGGGAAGCCCAGACGCCACAAGTTTTCCGGAGGACGCTGCTGCTCGAAGCACATGCCAAACGCGGCAATTTCACCGCCACCGACGATGCGCAATTGGTCGAACGGCTGGGCAGGAAAGTGACCATCGTTGCCGGCTCGCCGATCAATCTGAAAATTAACACGAAAGAGGACCTGCGACTGGCGGAACAAGCGCTCAAGGCGCTTCCCAAACCCAAACTGAACAACCCGGCCCACCCGTTCGCCAATGACGACATGTGGCGGTAACGGTAGGACGGACCAAAAATCCGTCCAGGTGACGTCGACACGACAAGCAGACCGGACGGATTGAAAATCCGTCCTGGCGATGAGGCAGATGACAGACATCCTTGAAGATCTCCGCTGGCGCGGGCTGGTTCATCAGTCAACCGACGACGCCCAACTTGCGTCGTGGCTTCTGGCCGAGCCGCGCACGCTTTACGCCGGCTTCGATCCCACGGCGGAAAGCCTGCATGTCGGTCACTTGATGGCGATCATGATTCTGCGGCGGTTTCAGAAGGCCGGCCATCGACCCATCGCGCTGGTGGGCGGCGCCACCGGCATGATCGGCGATCCGAGCGGCAAGAGCGAAGAACGCAACTTGTTGTCGCTTGACTCGCTCGAGCGGAACGTGGCCGGCATGGCGGCCCAGATGCGACGGTTCCTCGATTTTGACTCGGGCACCAGGACTGCCGCGACCCTGGAGAACAACTTCGACTGGATGAGCCGGTTCAGTTACCTCGATTTCTTGCGCGAGGTTGGCAAACATTTCCCGGTGAATGTGATGCTGGCGAAAGACTCGGTCAAAGGCCGACTCGATCGCGAAAGCGGCATTAGCTACACCGAGTTCAGTTACATGCTGTTGCAAGCCTACGATTTTGTTTATTTGAACGAGCATCACGGCTGCCAGCTCCAGGTCGGCGGCAGCGACCAGTGGGGCAACATCACCGCGGGGATTGATCTTGCACGTCGCATGCGCGGGGCGCATCTGCACGGCATGACTTGCCCGCTGCTCACCAAGAGCGACGGCAGCAAAATGGGCAAGACCGAAAGCGGCGCGGTGTGGCTCTCCGCGGCGCGCACCAGCCCGTACGCTTTCTATCAGTATTGGATCAACGTGGAAGATGCGGACGCCGGCAAGTGCCTGCGGTTTCTCACGGAGCTGAATCACAAGGAAATTGAGTTCCTGGACATTGCGCGGACCAACAATCCGGCGGGGCGCGAGAGCCATCGTCGCCTGGCCGAGGAGCTGACTCGGCTTGTTCACGGCGAATCGGGTTTGGAAGTAGCGCGCCGCGCAACGGAGATATTTTTTGGCGCTGCGATCGAACCGTTGTCCGACGCCCAGCTTGGCGAAATTTTCGCCGATGTTTCCAGCAAAGAACTGCCTCGCGATCGGCTCAATGGCGCCGGGCTCAACATCGTGGACGCCCTGGTGGAGGCCGGCCTGGGGAAAAGCAAAAGCGAGGCACGCCGCACCGTCGAGCAGGGAGGCGCCTATCTGAACAACCGCCCCATCGCCGACATCAAAGTCCAGCTCGGTCCGCAGCATCTGGCCAGCGAAACCGTCATGGTCCTCC
>SXHT01000159.1 GCA_005773095.1 Planctomycetaceae bacterium | reverse complement strand
GATTTTTTCAATAGTTATGCCAATATTTAGGTCATCTAGCTTATTAAACACTTTTTTATTAATTTTATCACGTAAACTAGTTGGTTCATTAATCTCTAGTTTTTTACGCCCATCAGTTTTATCAACTTGAATATCACTCATAAGTAGTTATCTCCAAAAAAAAATGTGTTGTTTTAACCCGGATTGGGGGCTAATTGGTATTATAACACACTTTTTTTAACTACCTAATTTCTGGTGTATTTCTTGATATTTTGCTTGATTTTATTAAAAAAAAGGTTAGACGCCAGGGCGTATTTGGCCCGCATCAGTCCCGTGTTGCCTTCCTGAATCAAGTCGAGGAAACTCAGGCCGCGGTTGCGATAACGCTTGGCGATTGACACGACCAATCGCAGATTGCCGGCGGAAAGCTCCCGTTTGGCGGCGTCGTATTGACGTTGGAAATCGCAAGTTCGCATCATCCGGCGGGTAAGCGTGGCGGGTGCTTCCAAGGTGATTCGCATCAGGTAGCACAGCTCGCCGCGGAGCTCGTGCTTGCGGTCGGCGGCGACTGGGTTGTTCTTCGCCTCTGCAAGCTGCTCCTTAAGCGACGCCATGCGGGCGGCGATCTCGGAGAGTTTGTTGAGCAGGGGTTGCAAGCGGGCGGTCCGCAGATTGAGTTCTTCGATCAGGCGCACCGCCTTGTTGCGGCGAGTCACCAGGCGACGCCAGGCGCACCGACGCGCAGCCATGGGTTGGCTGCGGCCGATGGCGATCCGGTAGTCGTCGGAATTAAGCCGCAAAAGGTGATTGAGCGTGACCAGGTTCGGTCCAATCCGCCGCATGATCCGTTTCTTCTCGACGGTGTTAGTCACGGAAACCTCGATCGTGCGATCGAGCCGCAGTTCGCTGTTGCTGACCTTTTGCAGCAGCACAGCCGCGCCTTGCAGCATGAAGTCGCTGGCCAACATGCTGTGACGGAACCGCTTTCGGTCACGTTCGATCTTCTTGGCCGACGAGATTTCCTGGGCGCGACTCAAGAGCGGGATCTCACCCATCTGCATCAGGTACATGCGCACCGGGTCGTCAATTGCGACGGCCGAGCCAGTGCCGCCAATCAGCTCCGCCAGCTCGTGTTCCGGTTCGTGGTGGGCGTCGTCGTCGAACTCGTCGAAATCCATGACGGCCCCTACGATGCCATGCTCGTTCTCCGCGCCCTCCTCGCCGTGAAGGTCTTCGTCAAACGCCTCGAAGGGGGAAGAATTCTTCTTGGGTCGCCCACGCCCCCGCTTGCCGTTTTGGCTGGCGGCGGAGCCGGGCTTGCTTCGATCCAGGTCAGCGACTCGGCGGATCAGGCTCTTACGGACGGCGGCAGTGCGAACGGATTTAACCAAGGTGCGACTCCTGGTGCGGCGAGAGTTGAGAGTCTTGGAGGACCGACAGGGATGCTCGAACGAGCTGGCTGCCCATCGCAAAAAGCACGTCGTGCGCCGAACCTCGGGATGGCTCGGGGTGGGTTGCTGCAAGTTGTTATTCCACAACAACTTGCCCGTTATGGCGAAGCCCTTCGCACCGGCTTTTCGTCCGCCGTCGCGCTGCCGCCACGCATCGTGCTTAAGGAGACATGTTGCTTTTCCGCAACTGAATCCTACGCGGCGGACGGCCACAGTCCACAAAAAAAACCCACGGACGGCTGTCCGTGGGTTTCTTGGGGGTCGGCCACTTGGGCGGATCCGGCGGTTACTTCTGAGCCAATCGCTCGCCGGAAGGCAGGTCGAACTTTGTTTCATGGCGGACGCTGGCAAGGAATCGCTTGGCGGCCATGTAATCGGTCGGTTGAACTTGTTCGATCATGCTTCGGAGCTCCGAAGTCATGGTGTTAACCAGCTGCTGGGCCTCGCTGCGCTCGCTATCGGTCAGGCCACCCGTGCTGTCTCGACGCAGGCGGAACAGTTGATCGAGCCGGGCACTTGCCGCGGCAAACTCGTCGCTTTTCAGTGCCGCCGGCCACGCCAAACCGTCGGTTATCGCATTCCAGCCGGCTTCATCCAGGCGTTGCGGCGCGGCCTTCTTACTGATCTCCACCAGCTTTTCCTGCGGGAGCCGGCCCCTCGCGATCGCGCCAACGCGTTGCTCCTCATTGAACCTGCGAAGCGCAAAAAACTGTTCAACCGCAGCCGTGCGATTGGAAATTGCCTTTTCGCGGGCTTGTTCCCAATAAACCTGGGCCATCGAGTTGTGATAGTTGTTTTCGCCCCATGCTCGCACCAGATCCGCATAGCCGCGGTACCAGCTCTCGGCGGCCGTGGCCGGGCCGTAACCCCAGTCAAAACCATAAGCCGGACGAAACCGGCCTGTCTCAACTTGCACTCCAGGCTGGCTGTAGCTACCCGTCTGAGCCACGGCGTTCTCAGCGCGCCAAAGCGCAGCAGTCGTCGCCAGCACAATGAATCCCTTGACAATCGCGGTTCTCATGGTCGTCTCCTTAATGCGTTCGAGTTACTTTCGTGTGGGACAGTCGGAAGTTGCAATCGCGGTGCCAATTGGTTGCGGCGCTGATTTCGTCTCGCCTGAACCTCTTGGCCGGGATAAACTTCCTTACTTGCAGGAGCGGAAAAAGTTTCCGTTTGTTACAGGCCAATTTGTGTCGCGATTTTGATTCAAGTGTCGCGAAATGAGACCGCCGAGATGTCAGTACCCCAACCAGCACCGTCGATTGCCGAACGCGTCCGACATTGGGCAGGCGAGGAAGATGCCATTCGCCAGGGGGGGGGCGCTGCGTCGATCGAACGTCAGCATGCCAAGGGGCGGCTCACCGCCCGAGAGCGGATTACCAGGTTGCTCGACGCGGGCAGCCTCTGGCTGGAGACGGGGATCTGGTCGGGCTGGCAGATGTACGACGAGTGGGGGGGCGCGCCGGCGGCGGGCGTGGTTTGCGGCATTGGCCACGTGGCGGGACGACGCCACATGATCATCGCCAACGACGCCACTGTGAAAGCCGGCGCGTTCTTTCCCGCCACATCGAAGAAAGTGCTGCGGGCACAAAGGATCGCGGTGCAGAACCGGCTGCCGCTCATTTACCTGGTCGACTCGGCTGGTATTTTCCTGCCCCTGCAAGAGGATGTATTTCCAGACGAGGACGACTTTGGGCGCATCTTTCGCAACAATGCCGTGATCTCGGCGATGGGACTCGGCCAGACCGCCGCCATTATGGGCAACTGCGTGGCCGGAGGCAGCTACTTGCCGGTGCTCTGCGACAAGTTGCTGATGACCGACGGCTCGGGCCTCTATCTGGCGGGACCGGCCCTGGTCAAGAGCGCCATCGGTCAGGAGGTTACGAGCGACGAGCTGGGCGGGGCCGAGATGCACGCCGGCGTGAGCGGAACGATCGACTATCACGAACCGAACGACGAGGCGTGCATCGAACGCATCCGCGCGCTGGCTGGTTTGTTGCGTTCCGACTCAGCCTCCCCTGCCCCGCCATTCGTGCGATTCGAAACCATAGATCCGCAGCGACCCGCGACTGACTTGTACGATCTATTGCATCTGAGCGGCCGCGAAGATTACGAAATCCGTGATGTGCTACGTTGCCTGATCGATGCCGAGAGTTTTGATGAATACAAACGCCCGTATGGGCAAACGGTCGTTTGCGGCACGGCCCGCCTCGGCGGTTTTCCCGTGGGCATCGTCGCCAATCAGCATCATCGCGTGCGGCCCGCCGAGGGTCCGCATCAATTTGGCGGCGTGATGTACGTGGATAGCGCCGAAAAGGCGGCGCGATTCGTGATGAACTGCAATCAAGACTGGCTGCCGATCATCTTTCTGCAGGACGTGAATGGCTTTATGGTGGGGCGCGAGAGCGAACGGTCGGGCATTATCAAGTCCGGCGCCAAACTTGTCAGCGCGATCAGCAACAGCCGCGTGCCGAAAATCACGATCATCACGGGTGGCTCGTTTGGCGCTGGCAACTACGCGATGTGCGGCAAAGCCTTCGACCCCCGTTTCATCTTCGCCTGGCCGAACGCGCGGTTTGCCGTGATGGGTGGCGATCAGGCAAGCGGCACGCTCTTGGAGATCATCGTCAAAAGCCTGCAGCGCCAGGGCGAAAAAGTTGATGCCGAACAACTCAAGAAATTGCGCGACAAGGTCAAGGTGGATTACGACCGCCAGACCGACATTCGCTATGGCGCCGCGCGCGGTTGGGTGGATGGCATTCTCGACCCGGCGAAAACGCGCGAGATACTCATCGCGGCATTGGAGGTGGTCACGCGGCATGGGGCAGAGGAGCCGTATCGGTTGGGGGTCTTTCAGGTATAATTGCCCGTAATCGTTCACGGGGCGGGAACTGGCTCATTTTCCCGGCGAATCTGCGAGAGGTGTGTCGTCGTGTTCAGTGGTTGTCCAACGCGGTTTTCGGGAACATGTGCCTGTCCCCCTCTCCGTGCCGTGAACGGTTACTATTCCCCTGTCCTTCGTTGAATGCTTGGATGTCCTTAAGTTCTCGGCCCAATCCACACTTAAGGAAAGACCGGCCAATGTCTCTTCGCATTGCCAATGCTGCGGGGTTTCTGGGCGACAACCTGGACGCTCCGCGCCGCCTGGTTGAGCAGGCCGAGGTGGATTATCTGACACTCGAGTATCTAGCGGAATTGACCCTTTCCATCCTCGCTCGGGCGCGACAAAAGAATTCCAACGCCGGCTATGCGGCTGACTTCATCCCAGTGATCGGGTCACTTCGGACTGCTCTGCAATCGCAACCCCGATTGAAGATTGTGACGAACGCCGGCGGCATGAATCCCGCGAGCTGCGCGATCGCGACGGCACGCATGCTCGTGGAATCCGGACTTGGCGCAACGTTGATCGGCGTCGTAACCGGCGATGATTTGCTGCCTCGAATCGATGCGTTAAGATCGTCCGGCTGCGCGTTTGTGAATCTCGATACAGGCCGATCAATTTCGGAACTCACATCTGAGATCGTCAGTGTGAATGCGTACTTGGGCGCTCTCCCTATCCAGTCGGCACTTGCGCAGAATGCCCGCATCGTGATCGTGGGACGCGTGGCCGATGCTTCGCTGAGTGTGGGTCCGGCGATGCACGAGTTCGGCTGGAAGTGGGACGACTGGGATCGCCTTGCCGGCGCGAGCGTTGCAGGACACCTCATCGAATGCGGCGCCCAGGTGACCGGTGGGCTGCACCGCCATTGGGAATCGCTCGACCTGGCCAGTGTCGGTTATCCGATCGCCGAGCTCGCGGACGATGCGACTTGCGTTATTACCAAACCCCGATCGACCGGTGGCTGCGTTACTCGTGCAACCGTGATCGAGCAACTTGTCTACGAAATTGGCGACCCCGCTCATTATCTGACACCGGACGTGGAGGTTGATTTCACGACCGTTGAAATTGAACAAACTGGCCCCGACCGTGTTGCCGTTCGCAAAGCGACGGGTCGACCGGCGTCGGACACGTACAAGGTATCGCTCGCTTATCATGACGGCTACACCGCCAGCGGACAATTGCTGATCTACGGCCGCGATTGTGTTTCCAAAGCCCGCGCCTGTGGCGAGATGATCCTGCAGCGCGTGCAGAACTCGGGATTCACTCTGCGAAGGTCGCTTGTGGAATCGCTCGGAGCCGGCGAAGGCGTGCCCGGCCTGCACCGAGCACCGAGCGATCTGCGAGAAGTAATGTTGCGAGTGACGGTGGATGATCCCCGGCGCGAAGCCGTGGAGCGCTTTTGCAAAGAACTGGCGCCGCTCGTGACCAGCGGACCACCCGGGATCGCCGGATACGCAAGTGGGCGGCCCACGGTGCGTCCGATTTTCGCTTATTGGCCGACACTTGTGCCAAAGTCGTTGGTGGTTCCTGAATGTGAAGTGCGCGCCGCAAAGGAGTGGCTGCGATGAAAGAGACTCGAACGATCACGCTCGGGGAGATTGCCCATGCCCGCAGCGGCGACAAGGGTAACCATGCCAGCATCGGCGTTGTGGCCTATTCCTTGGCCGGCTTTGAATTTCTGAATCGCGAACTAACGACGGATCGGGTCGCTGCATTCTTCGCGGCACTTCACCCAACCCGAGTCGAACGTTTTGAGCTGCCTCGCCTGCAATCGCTCAAT
>SXHT01000158.1 GCA_005773095.1 Planctomycetaceae bacterium | reverse complement strand
GCAGCGGCTCGGGGAGATCGATCCCACGCTCGATCTGGTGGTCAAGCGAAACGATGAGCTTGCGCTCGATGACATCGAACGCTTGCAGCCAAGCCACTTAATCGTCTCGCCGGGACCCTGCACGCCCAGCGAGGCGGGGATTTCATGTGATGCGATCGCGCGGTTCCTGGGCAAGCTGCCGATCTTGGGCGTCTGCCTCGGGCATCAATCCATCGGCCAGGCGACCGGGGCCACCATCGTTCGGGCCGAGCGGCTGATGCACGGCAAGACCGACATGATTCACCACGACGGCACCGGACTATTCGTGGGACTCGAAAATCCGTTTCAAGCCACGCGCTATCACAGCCTGGTGATCAAGCCGGGCACGCTGAATGCTGATTTCGTCGTCAATGCCTGGGCGGACGGTCCGAACGGTCAACTTGAGATCATGGGAATCCGGCACAAACGGCTGCCAGCATTCGGCGTGCAGTTTCATCCGGAAAGTTTCCTCACGCATTGCGGCGTGGACATTCTGCGGCGATTTTTGGCAGTATCCGTTTAGCGGCGCGGCTTGCCCGCCGTGACTTGCGTAATGCTTTCGGTTGAAGAAGCGCTTGCGAAAGTTCTGGAACACGCCCGGCGTTTGCCGCCAACAAGCGTGGCGCTGGCCGACGCGGCCGGTCTGGTTCTCGCCGAAGACATTGCCAGCGACGTCGATTCGCCGCCCCACGATAAGTCGATCGTCGACGGTTACGCGGTTCGCTCAGCCGATGTGCTGGCCGGACAGCTCGAGCTCGACGTGATCGAAGAGGTGCTGGCGGGGCAAGTGCCCCAATGCACCCTGGAACCGCGGCAAGCAACTCGCATCATGACCGGCGCGCCCATTCCGCAGGGAGCCGACGCCGTGGTGATGCTGGAACGCACGGCGCTATTGCCCGCCGAGTCGTCCAGCAGTTCCCTGGTCACCGTGCGCATCGAGTCGGGAATCTTCAGGCCTGGTCAGAACATCGTGCGGCGCGGAGCTTGCATGCGGCAGGGCGAAATCGTGCTAACAGCCGGCCGCATGATCCGGCCGATCGAAATCGGCGTCCTGGCCGAAACCGGGCACATCCAGGTAAGCGTCGTGCCCAGGCCCCTGGTCGCGGTGTTGGCCACCGGCAACGAATTGGTGCCTGCAGACACCCCGCCCGCCGCAGGGCAGATCCGCAACAGCAACGGGCCGATGCTCGCGGCACTGGTGGAGCGCTGTGATTGCATCGCGACGAACCTGGGCATCGGGCGCGACGATGAAGCGCACCTGCACGAACTCGTGAAGCGTGGACTGGAGGCCGATGTGCTGGTGCTTAGTGGCGGAGTATCGGCCGGCGTGCTCGACCTTGCGCCCCAAGTCTTCAACGTGCTGGGCGTCCAGCAGGTTTTCCACAAAGTCAGCCTCAAGCCGGGGAAACCTTTGTGGTTTGGCGTGTGGCGTGGGGCCGATCGTCAGACGCTCGTTTACGGCCTTCCCGGCAATCCGGTGAGCAGTCTCGTCTGCTTCGAGTTGTTCGTGCGACCCGCCTTGGGACGGCTGATGGGGCGGGACGACATGGACCTGCGGCGGGAAACCAGGGCGCTGGCGAGCGATTTTCAACATCGGGGTGACCGACCAACGTATCATCCATCTCGGATTGCCAGCGGCGCGATCGAACCGCTATCTTGGCAAGGCTCAGGAGATCTGCGAACGCTTGTCGACGCGACAGCGCTTGCACACTTCCCGACTGGCGATCGTGCTCACCGCGCCGGCGAACTTGTGGAAGTGTTCGAATTTTAGACGCGGCGACTCTGCGGGTGGCCGCGGCTACGAATGATGCAGCATCTGCGATCCACATTTGGCCTGGCAGCCCTCGGCAGCTTGCTGTTTTGGCTTGCGCTGCCGCCGGTCAACTTTGGCCCGCTGGCGTGGCTCGCGCCAGCGCCTTGGGTGCTGCTGATCGAACAAAAAGAACTCGCGGGCAAACGGCCCTACTCGTCGATCTGGCTGGCGTACTTTCTGTTTTGGCTCGCCGCCGTCCACTGGTTGACGCTGCCGCACTGGGCCACCTCGTTCGGCTGGATCGCGCTCTCGTCTTATCTGGCGCTCTACTTGCCCGGTTTCATCTGGCTCGCGCGGATTTGCAGCCATCGCCTGCGAATGCCCCCGGTCCTTGCCGCACCTGTCGTGTGGGTGGGGCTGGAACTCGCCCAGTCGTATCTCCTCACGGGATTCATGATGGTCGTGCTCGGGCAGACCCAATACCGCTGGATACCTTTGATCCAGATTGCCGACTTCACGGGCACGTACGGCTTAAGCCTGGCAATTATATTCGTCGCCGCATGCCTCGCTCGGATGATTCCCTGGCAAGATCGGAGTGCCGCATTCTGGCCGATCGTACCTGCCGCAGCAACAATCGCAATTCTATTGGGCTACGGGTGGTATCGCACATCGGGCGAGTACACGACCCCGGGCCCCACGGTGGCGCTCATTCAGGGCGATATCGATACGGAACTCAAAGCGGATCCCTCCAAGAACCAGGATATCTTCGAAGAATACGCGCGCCTGACCGACCGGGCGATGGCCGAGAGTCGCGACCTCGATCTGATCGTGTGGCCAGAGACGATGTTTCGTTCCTCGTGGTTCACGTACGCGAACGACTATCGGACTGAGACCGCTGAAGGATATACGCCGGAAGAGCTGAGAATGCGAAGCGAGGAGGTGATTGAGTTGGTTGCGGCGCGGCGGGGCGTGCCGATGCTGATTGGCATCGACCACTGGCATTACACGAACGAAGGAACCGATCGCTACAACTCAGCACTCTTCGTGGATGGCAAGGGAATCATTCTGGGCAGCTACGCGAAGTCGCACTTGGTGATGTTCGGCGAGTACGTGCCGTTCGCAAGGCGGTATCCGCTGTTGTACAAGCTAACGCCGCTCGCTGCTGGTTCAGAACCGGGCAAAGAGGCAGCGGCCATTGATGTGAATGGCGTGTGCTACAGTCCCAGCATCTGCTTTGAGACGACGCTGGCGCGCGTGATTCGGCGATTGGTGAACGAGGCCCGCGCAAGCAAGACTTGCTGCGACCCCCAGGTGTTGGTGAACATCACGAACGACGGCTGGTTTTGGGGTTCCGCGGAACTGGATATGCACCTGATCTGCGGTGTGTTCCGCGCCGTGGAATGTCGGAAGCCGTTGTTGGTGGCAGCCAACACCGGTTTTTCCGCCTGGATCGATTCCGACGGCCGGATCGTGCGGCAAGGCAAGCGGCGTGCGGAGGACGTGATCATCGCAAGGCCTCGGCTCGAAACGCGGAGCAGCTTTTATCTCCAATATGGCGATCTCTTCGCCTGGCCCTGCCTGGCATGCTGCATCGCGGCAGGGGCGTGGAGTATTCGGCGTCCTCAAGGCCGGAAACCCCCCTCCTGACCCCGTCGCTTGCACGAAGCGAAGGGGACAGCCCGGGAACCAGGTTGGGCAACCATCCAACCTGACGATGCACGTCTCTCGAGTCCGCCGGGAAAATGAGCCAGGTCCCCGGCCCGTGCATCGTATCACCCAACCTCCCAACCTTCCTCACTTAACTTTCCCAGATTGACATTTGATCCCCGTTCTTGCTAGTATAGTAATGGGTAGCGACTGACATTTCTCCATGGGATGACGGTTTCGCCGCGACGCATACGTGGATCGCGGAAATCGCCCCGGGAGCGGGGGGGTTGCTGTTCCGGCTCAACGTCGAGGGGACAAGTCTATGAATTACGTCGGCAAGATACTGGTGGTGCTGATCTTCATCATGAGCCTGGTGTTCATGTCGTTTGCCGTCATGGTCTATGCCACGCACCGGAACTGGAAGGCGGTCGTCGAGCGCCGTCCGGAGGAGGTTAAGGGCACGGAGAAGGCCGGTCTGAGGCACCAGTTGCAGCAGATGAAAGAGGAGAACGAGGCGCTGACGACCCAACTTGAAAAACTCGAAAGCCAGAAGAAGGAAGAGCTCGCGGTCAAAATTCAAGCGCTGACGGAGCTCAACGACAAGAAATCGGTGCTTGAGAAAGAACAAGCCGATTTGATCAAGGATCGGGACGACCTTTCCAAGAAAGAGAAGGAAGCGGTCGCCGCACTGGATACTGCCAGTCAGAACCTGAAAGAGTTGACGGGCGAAGTTGGCACATTGCGAGAGGAGATTCGCAAGACGCTCGAAGATCGCGACAAGCAATTTGCCAGAGTGGTCAAGCTGACCGACGACATTCACAAGGCACAGCAAGCCAATGCGTTGCTGGAGGAGCGCAAGAATCAAATGCTGGCGCAGGTCACGCACGCTCGAAAACTATTGGCTCAATTTAACCTGGATGTTGGCTCGCCGCTCGACCGGGAACCGCCGCCGTTACGCGGCAAGGTGCTGGCGATCAACAACGAAAAGATGGTCGAAATCTCGCTGGGCAGCGACGACGGCCTGACCGTGAATCACGAAGTCGACGTTTTCCGCGGCGCCAAGTATGTCGGCCGGCTGGTCGTACTTACCACGGCCACCGACAAATCCGTGGCGAAAATCGACGTCAAGGTCACCAAGACGCCGGTCCAAGTGGGGGACGATGTGGCCACCAAGCTGCGCGTCAGCGATCAGCGCGCCCGCGAACCTGAGGCAGCCTCCACAACAATCAACTGATCGCACACCCGCAACTCGAAAGATGAGCATGTCGTTCGCTGAAGACGTCACCGAGTTAGCTCAGCCCGAACCCCAGAATGCGGTCGTGGTGCAAAAGCCGCGGGCCAACATATACACGGTGATGCTGGCGCTCGCACTGACGGCGATCATAATCGGCTGCATCTGTCTGTCGGCGGAACTCAACGCGTACAATTGGGACTACAAAGCGGCGACGTATCAGTAAAGTGGTCGAAGGATCGACCGCGAAACCCATCACCCCACAAGCACGGATGCTTGCCAAGTTCTACTCACTGCTGGGCTCCGACCTGGCGATCGACCTGGGCACGGCCAACACGCTGATCGGCGTGCCAGGTGAAGGACTTGTTCTCAATGAGCCCTCGGTCGTTGCCATCGCGAAAGACTCGCAGCGCGTGCTGGCGGGGGGTTGCGCTGTTGGCCAACTTGCAAGGCAATTGCTGGGACGCACGCCGCAGTCGATACGCGTGGTCCGACCGCTCCAGGATGGGGTGATCGCCAATTTCGAGCTTTGCGAGGCCATGCTGCGCTACTTTTTTCGCAAGGCGCGGCGCAGCCGCTGGCGAACCAAACCGCGCGTGTTGGTCACGGTGCCAGGCTGCATCACACCGGTTGAGAAGCGCGCCGTCTACAACAGCGCGCATCGGGCCGGCGCTCGCCAGGTGCTGTTGATCAGCGAAGCCAAGGCCGCCGCAATCGGGGTCGGACTCCCCGTGTCCGAACCGGTCGCCTGCATGGTCTGCGAGATTGGCGGCGGCACCACCGACGTGGCCGTGTTCAGTCTTGGCGACGAAGTGGCGGGGCAATCCGTGCGCGTCGGTGGCGATGCGATGGATCGGGCGATCGTCGATTATCTGAAGCGCACCTATTCGCTGCGAGTCGGCATCTCCGCCGCCGAGCAGCTTCGGCTGGAGATCGGCAGCGCCTACCCGCTGGCCAACGAATTGGCGGCCGAAGTCCGCGGCATCGATACGGCGGGCAATATGCCGCGCAAAGCCGTGATCACCAGCGAGGAGCTGCGTGAAGCCCTGGCCGATCCGCTGCGTACGATCGTCGACGCCGTTAAGCAAACGATCGACGACACGCCCATCGATCTGGCCTCCGACCTTGTGGACAACGGCATGGTGCTCTGCGGCGGCGGAGCGCTCGTGCGTTCCATGGACCGGTTCTTAAGCGAGCGAACCGGCGTTCCCACGCGGATCGACGAAGAGCCACTCACCGCGACCGCGCGCGGCACGCTCGTTTGCCTGGAACACGCCGACCGCTGGCGCTTGAGCCTCGAATCAAGCGACGACAATTAACGATTAGCTTGTGTAAACTCCTGGCCGGAGTGCAACGTCCTCCCGGCGCGCCGGCAGCGATCTCCATGAACCACGCTTACTGGCAACAATTCGCGCCGCAGGTTGAAACCGCGCCAACGGTCGATCCACGGCGCCGATTGCGCATGCTTGCCGGAATCTTCGTTTTGTTCTGGATCGCAATCATCGCCCGCGCCGCTCAACTCGAATGGCGCTATGGCGCTTCGTTTCGTGCCGAGGCGCTCAAGCCATTACGTCGCGAGATCGTGCTGCCGGCCGTGCGAGGTCGGATTCTTGCGCGCGACGGAACTCCCATCGCCGCGGATGTGCGCCTGCTGGCCCTGGCGGTTCATTATCGCTACTTGCAACAGACGCCCGACGAGGCCTGGCTTCGCCAGCAAGCTCGTCTGCAATTGCCCAGGAGCCAACGGAGAATTCGCGAGCGGATGGATCCCGCGATCAATAGGCTTCGCAGCCAGTTGACCGACTTGAATCGAAGACTTGCCAGGCTTTCCGGGCTGACCACCGAGGCCTGGGACGCTCGCGTTGCTCGTATCGAGAATCGCGTGGAGATGCTGTCCGCGAGCGTGAACCAGCGGCGCTGGGAACGCTTCCAGAACGAGCGACTGGAACCCCGGCCGGAACCAACCTCCGCGCGCGCGCCGTGGTGGAATGTGGCCGCCAACCTGCCCGACGCGCTGCGGGCGTTAGGCACCCCCGAAGAAGCGGGATGGGAAGGCGTGATCGTCAAAGAGCAGGTCGACTACCACATCGTCGTGGAGAACCTGCCGAGGCATGTCGCCGATGAAATTCGCGATCATGCGGATCGCTATCCGGGAGTGCGAGTGCTGGAAGTGCCGCGTCGCACCTATCCTGGCGGGAAACTGGCGGCGAACGTGGTGGGGCATCTAGGCAAGGAGGCCGGGAGTCCCTTGCGCGCGCCAGAGTTGCGCCGGAAGGGGGCAAACGAACAACCGCCAGGAGAAACTCCCACGCAACCGGCTCCCGACGCCTGGATGGGCGTGCTCGGGCTTGAGCACGTCTGCGAATCGAGTCTCGCCGGTCGATCCGGCGATGCCGTTGAAAATACCGATCGCCGCGGGCAATTGATTTCCACCACCACCCTGCGACCAGCCAGCCACGGCCGGGATGTCCGGCTGACGCTCGATCTCCCCTGCCAGCAGGCGGCGGAAGCGCTGCTCGATCGAGCGCTGCTTTGCAATCGGCATGCGCGCGGAGGAGCGATCGTGGTGCTCGACATTGAGGACGGTGATCTGCTCGCACTGGCCTCGGCGCCGCGATTTGATCCGAATGCTTTCGCGCTGGCAAATAACGACGCCATTCACAAATCGCTAACCGATGCCGGCCGGCCCATGTTCGACCGCGCCTGTCGCATGGCCTTGCCGCCAGGCGAGTTAGCCCAACCGTTTATCGCAGTTGCCATGTTGGAGTCGAATCGCGTACCGGCACAGGCAGCCTTTCCATGCGAAGGCTTTTTGCGCGATCCCGACGGTCTGTGCTGCAAGATTTACCGCCGGCAAGGTGTCGGTCACGGAGAAGTCACGCTGTCCCAGGCGATTGCCTGCAACTGCACGGTCTTTTTTTCCCGCTACGCCGGAGTAACAGGGATCGACGCGATGCTCGAGCAGGCCGTGCGATTTGGATTTCGCAGCGCCACAGGAATTGAGCTGGACAAGGTAGCCAGAGGTTCGTTACCGAAACCGATCGCGCCGGCCAAGGGAGCGCCGCGCGAATACGAAATGGGTGAGGCCCAGCTGCTTGCGCTGGGTCAGGGAAGTTTCACCGCCACGCCATTGCAATTGGCCCGGGCGATGGCGGCAATCGCCAGTGGGGGAAGATTACCGACACCACGTCTGGTGCGAGGGGGCGCGTCTGCCAGCCCGGCGGTCCCTGCGGTCGCCGGCACCGGCTCACTGGCCGTGGTGCGCGACGCGCTCTACCATGCGGTCGCCGACGATGAAGGCGCGGGACATGACGCGCTGGCGATCGATGGCGTATCGATTGCGGGCCTTGCGGCCACTGGCGAAGTGTCTGGCCAGCAAGCCGACCACGCCTGGTGCGCCGGCTATGTGCCAGCCGAGGCGCCGCGGATTGCCTTTGCGGTGGCGCTTGAGCATGGCGGTGAGGGGACGAAAGCCGCGGCGCCGATCGCCAGGCGACTCGTGCAGCGTCTGATCCAACTTGGCTGGATTGATGATTCCCTGGCGGCAAAAAACGGCGCCGAAGCGCGTTAGTTTTCCAGGCGCAAGCGCCGGCTTTTCGGCGGTGATTTCCTGCCACGGCTGGCTGCCGCCAGGCGGTCTGGGGTGCTTCTCGGCGTCAGTTCGCAACTTAATGTCCTGAAAGAGTTTGCGCAACGGATTTGATCGCTTGGGCCAATTGCTCAGACTCCCCGCAAAGGGTATATTGCCGGTTGACCGTAGACGCTCGTTCCCCGGCTCTGCCTGGGGAGCTGCTGCCCTGCAGGCTGTGCCTGCAGAATCGCGAGGCAGGGGCATGAAGATCATGGGTTTTCCGGCTGAGCCTGGGACCGCGAAACGCTCCAGTCGAAAGGATCATCGGTGGCCGACGAGACGAACGATACTGGCGAAGCGGACGAAACACAACGTCCCTCGGATCTTTCCCCGTCGATTGACATTTTCGGCGGCAAGCTGATCGACCTTCCGATCGAGGAAGAACTCAAGGACAGCTACTTGACGTACGCCATGAGCGTAATCGTCAGCCGGGCGCTGCCCGATGTGCGCGACGGCCTCAAGCCTTCGCAGCGACGCATCTTGGTAGCGATGCAGGACCTCAATCTCACACCCGGCGCAACGACCAGCAAATGCGCGGGCATCGTCGGCGAGACGATGAAGCGCTATCATCCGCACGGCGATCAGGCGATCTATCCCACGCTGGTGCGGCTCGCGCAAGAGTGGAACACGCGATATCCACTGATCTTCAAGCAGGGAAACTTCGGCAGCGTGGCGGGCCTGCCTCCGGCGGCCATGCGGTACACCGAGGCGCGGCAGTCGGCCATCTCCGCGATGATGCTCGAAGATTACAAGATGGACACCGTCGACTTCGCCCCCACGTACGACGAAAAGGGGACGGAGCCGACCGTCCTGCCTTCGCGTTTTCCGAATTTGTTGGTGAACGGGTCGCAGGGCATCGCGGTGGGCATGGCTACTTCGATACCGCCGCTCAATTTGGGCGAGGTCTGCGACTCCATCGTCAAAGTCATCGACGAACCGGAGGTATCGGTCGACGAGCTGCTCGAAATCTGCCCAGGCCCTGACTTTCCGACCGGCGGCCTGATCATGGGACGCAGCGGCATCCGCCGTGCCTACCACACGGGGCGCGGCAATGTCGTGTTGCGATCCCGTACTCGCGTGGAAGAGCATGGTAAAGGTCGACTGCGGATCGTCATCAGCGAGATTCCTTACCAGCAGGCACGCGATCCCGTCGAACAGAAGATTGCTGACGCCGTGAACGAGGACAAAGTCAAGGGCGTCTCGGCCTCGCGCAACGAAAGCGATCTGAAAGAACCCGTGCGGCTGGTGCTGGAGCTCAAGAAGGATGCCGACCCGGAGATCGTGCTCAATCAGCTTTATCAGCACACGCCGCTGCAAGACACCTTCTCGATCATCTTCCTGGCGCTGGTGGATGGCAAACCGCGGGTGATGTCTTACAAGGCGATGATCGAGGAGTTCATCCGTCATCGCCGCGTCGTGATTCGCCGCCGCACGCAGTTTCTGCTCGCAAGGGCGCGGCAGCGCAAGCACACGGTGGAAGGTCTGCTGCTGGCTCACGCGAATATCGAGGAAGTGATTCGCGTGATCCGCGGCAGCAAGACCCAAGCCGAGGCCAAGGCTCGATTGATGGGGATCGAATGCCCATCAGCCCTGATGCAACGCGCGCTTGGCGACGAGGGTTTTGCCAACTTCCAGTCGGAGCGCGGCATCAGCCAAAACTACACGCTGACCGCGGTGCAGTCCGAGGCGATCCTCAAGATGACGTTGGGTCAGCTGGTCAACTTGGAGCAAGAAAAACTCGGCGGTGAATTTCGCGAACTGCTGGTTGAAATCGTCGAGTATCTGCGAATCCTTTCCGACGAGAAAAACATTCTGGCGATCATTCGTGACGATTGTCTGGAGATCCGACGCAAATACGCCGACGAGCGCCGCACCGAGATTAGCGGCGAGGAGATCGGCACCATCGACATTGCCGACCTCATCGAAGAAGAGACGATGGTCGTCACGATCAGCACCCATGGCTACATCAAGCGGACGCCGGCGAGCATCTATCGGGCCCAGCATCGCGGCGGCAAAGGGCTCAAGGGAGCCAAAACCGAGGACGAAGACCCGATCCGGCATGTCTTCGCCGCCAGCACCCACGATTACCTGTTGTTCTTCACTAACAAGGGCAAGGTGTATTGGCAGAAGGTGTATGATCTGCCGCAGCTTAGCCGCGAAAGCCGTGGCCGGGCCGTGGTCAATCTGCTGAATTTCTCCGAAGGCGAGACCGTTGCCGACTGCCGCGCGGTACGCGATTTTGGCACCCCCGGCCATTTCCTGATGATGGCCCCGCGCCGCGGCCTGATCAAGAAGACGTTGCTCAGTCAATACGGGCGGCCGACGCGCGGCGGAATCATTGCCATCAAACTCAAGGAAGACGACGAGTTGGTGGATGTGGTGATCGCGAAGTCCGGCGACGAGGTCGTGCTCTCGACGGCGCGCGGAAAGGCGATTCGCTTCAGTGAAACCGACGCCCGCTCCATGGGCCGCAACACGAGCGGCGTCAAGGGCATCCGACTAACCTCCGGTGACGAGCTGGTGGGCATGGTGGTGGCCGACCCCGAGGCCACACTGCTGACCGTGTGCGAAAAAGGCTACGGAAAACGGACGTTCTTTGGCCCCAACGAGGCGCAGGTGTCAGCCAGCGAATTGCCCGGGGAGGAAGAAGCCCGAGACGAGGAAATCGTCGATGTGCCAACGCCCGGGGAGGAAGAAGCGGAATCGGAAAGCGAGGATTCCTCGTCCTCGCAGCGGTATCGCACGCAGCGGCGCGGGGGCCAGGGCGTTCGCGACATCAAGGCGACCGATCGCAATGGCCCGGTGATCGGCAGCGTGGCCGTGCGCGACGACGACGAAGTGCTGGTGATGACGGCCCGGGGGAAACTGCAGCGTTTCCTGGTGCGCGAAATCAGCGTGATCGGCCGCAACACGCAAGGCGTCAGAATCATGAGCCTCGACGAGGGGGACGCCGTGGCTGCCGTGGTGCGGGTGCCCAAGGACGAGGAGGGAAATGGCACATCGCAATAGTTCGGATTCGACGGCAGGCTACAGCGAATGACCGCCGCTTTCGACAAACGGGCTGTGCCTGTCGATCAGGCCCCCCCTGAGACTGAAAACCACCCATGCCTCCCCGCGCACTGATTACCGGCATCACTGGCCAAGACGGCGCCTATCTTGCGCGGTTTCTGCTCGGCAAAGGTTATGAAGTGCATGGCATGGTGCGCCGCGCCAGCACCGGCAGCTTCGAGCGATTGACCACCATCCAGCATCGCCTGCACCTGCATCAGGCCGACCTGCTCGATCAGCTTTCGCTCGTCACCTTGCTCAAGACCGTTCAGCCCAGCGAGGTCTACAATCTGGCCGCCCAAACCTTTGTGCCCACGAGCTTCGTGCAGCCCATGCTGACCGCCGAGTTCACGGCACTGGGCGTCACCCGCGTGCTGGAAGCCATTCGGCTGGTCGATCCCACAATCCGCTTTTACCAGGCCAGCAGCAGCGAAATGTTTGGCCGCGTACGCCAGGAGCCGCAGACCGAGAACACACCGTTTTGGCCCCGCAGTCCTTACGGCGTCGCCAAGGCGTACGGGCATTGGATTACCGTCAACTATCGCGAAAGTTACGGAATGTTCGCCGTCTCGGGCATCTTGTTCAACCACGAATCGCCCCTGCGCGGCATCGAGTTTGTAACTCGCAAGGTCAGCGATGGCGTGGCACGAATCAAGTTCGGAGTGCAAGAAAAACTCCGCATGGGCAATCTCGACTCCCAGCGAGACTGGGGATTCGCCGGCGATTACGTCGAGGCCATGTGGATGATGCTCTCACAATCAACGCCGGAGGATTTTGTGGTCGCCACGGGCGTGAAACACTCGGTTCGTGAACTGCTGGAAAAAGCCTTTGCCCGCGCGGGCTTGAATTGGCAGGATCACGTTGAAGTCGATCCCGCGCTGTTGCGTCCTGCCGATGTCAATACGCTCCGTGGCGACGCCTCCAAGGCCCGAGAAAAGCTTGGCTGGCGGCCTCGCATCGCGTTCGACGAGCTGGTGGCCATGATGGTCGATGCGGATCTGGAGAGGGTTCGAAGAGAGCAAACGATTGATCGCGACGATTAGCCGGCGGTCAATCACCGCCCGGCGCAACCAGACTCTGCCTGGAAGCCTTACCCGCCCAGCGCCGAAACTCGCTCTCGCCAAGCAGCACCGCTTCGCGCACCAGTTGGAACATGACCGGCGTCTCCGGCCAGCCGAAACACCGCAGCAAGCGATCGAACTCCTTCGGCGGGCACGAACCCTTGAGATCGACAAATAGCACTCGCTCGGCCCGATCGTACAAGTTGCCGTCCACCTGCCAGAGCTGGTCGAATTGCGAGGAAACCCAGACAAACGAACCATCGGGTTCGCAGTAAATCCGCTCCAGAACCGCGAGCTTTGCCCTCGCCTCTTCAAAACTGCAGGCAAAGGTTGTGGCCCCCAGCGCTTCGGGCGAAACCGCAAGCGTGACGTAATCGGCGCCGGCAAGATGCAGGACCGGCCCCGGGGCTGTTTCCGCGGGCCGCGCGTGAATTGTGGCGTGAAAAGTAAGCATCCCGATTGCCCCCCCGCATCGCGCCCGCGAGAATGACGTAATTGTATCGTCTCATCCGTCAGCTGGCATCCCATGCCCGTCGAGCATTTTATTCCGTTGCGCAAAGCCGAACTGATGGCTCGGCTGTTGTCGGATTCCGATCTGTCGGAAACGGCCCGCGCAAGCCTTGCGCGGCTTTTTGCGCGGCTTGCGGCGGTGATTCATGCCGATTTTTACCTTCGGCTCGATTCGCTTAAGAATCTTTACGCGCCGTTCGACCCGGACCTGGCTACGGAGGCGCCTCCGCCCGAGGCATGCGTTCCTGGGTACCCTTCGGGTCGCGAGCGAATGCGCAAGCTATTCGACGAGTTCGATGAGTTGGCCGAGCGTGCGAATTTTCGCGCGCTGACGTTGCACGATCTGAACGATGCGCTTTCCCGGCGCAGCCAATGGGGATTGCAGCTGGAGATCGACATCGAAGCCTTCGAGCGATTGGAAATCTATGCTCGAGGCGCTGTGACTGGCCAGCGCCGGCGGCGACGGCTGCGCAACTGGATGCGTCTCGAGCAAGTGGAAGTGCCCATCTATGAGCGTTTGATTATCATGTTTCAGCTGGCCGCCCAGCGCAAGGTGCTGCAACATCTCGATCACGATCACGTTTTCATCAAGCTGTTCAAAGAGATACCCCGGCTCGACTTCGACATGCTGCTGCCGGCGACCAGTGTCAGGATGTCCGTTGTGGACCGGCTGAAGATCATCCTGCCCACGATTTCGGGCCTGGGCATTGCGGTTTGGAAGATTCTACAAGGCGCCTTGCTGGCCGCGTTCGCGGGGATCTACGGCTTGCTCGCCGTGCTCGGCCTGGTGGGGGGCACGATCGGCTACGGCGTTCGCTCCTTCTACGGCTACCTGAACACCAAGAACAAGTATCAACTCAGCCTCACCGAGAGCCTGTATTACCAGAACCTGGACAACAACGCGGGCGTCTTCTTTCGGCTGCTCGATGAGGCCGAGGAACAAGAAAACTGTGAGGCCATGCTGGGTTACTTCTTCTTGTGGCACAAGGCGGGCAATGCCGGCATGACGGCGGAGGAACTTGACTGTCAAGTGGAATCGTTCTTACATGGCCTGGCGGGGCGATCGGTGGATTTCGAGGTGACCGACGCACTGGCTAAACTTGAACGGTTTGGGATTGCGGCGGCGGCGAACCATCGGTATCTCGCCACGCCGCCGGATGCCGCCGTTTCGCAACTGCATGGCAAGGCCCCCAGCGCGAGCCCTTTTGCCCCGGCACGTGTCGCTTTACACTGAGCGAGTGGAGATTTCTCGCTTTGCCCGAGGAAGCCTCTCGTGGAGCAAGACGCCTGCTCTCACTGGCCACCATCATCCGCCGAGAATTCTTGTGTCCAATATCGTCGACCGATCGCTGCTGGTTAACAACCTGCCCGTCAGGACGTTGGTCCACAAGGAACTGACGATCGAGGGCTATTCGCGCGCGGCCGTGCAGACGTATTGGCGGGTGCCGGAACTAAAAATCGGCTTCGACCTCGGCGCGCATCCCTGGGCCTTCATGGGCACCAGCACCTGGTTCGTATCCCATTCGCACCTGGATCACATCGTGGCGCTGCCGGTGTATGTTGCGCGGCGGCGGATGATGAAAATGGAGCCTCCGCTGATCTACATGCCCGAAAACGCCATCGAGCCAATCGAAAAGATCCTCAAGCTGTTCACGCGGCTCGACCGGGGGCGGATGCCGTGCGAATTGCGCCCCGCGCGCCCCGGTGATGAAATCGAACTGTCACGTGAGCACGTGGTCACCGTCTCGGCCACCCAACACACCGTACCGTCGCTGGGGTTCGTGGTCTGGGAGCGGCGGCGGAAGCTCAAGCCAGAATACACGGGCCTGCCCGGAGACAAAATTCGCGACCTGCGTCTGTCGGGCGTTGAGGTGACGTCGGAACAACGCACGCCGCGGTTTGCTTACCTGGGCGACAGCGCTCCAGGCGGCCTCGATGCCTGCCCGGCCATGTACGATGCCCAGGTGCTGGTGATGGAAATTACGTTTGTCGCTCCTTCGCACCGCAAGGATAAGATTCACAAGTTCGGCCACATTCATCTGGACGACGTGCTGGAACGCCGCGATCGGTTCAATAATGAAGTCGTGATCGCGTCGCACTTCAGCACCCGCTACTCTTCGAAGCGGATCCAAGACCTGGTGACCCGCAAGCTGCCCGACATGCTTGGAGGGCGGCTGCACCTGTGGTTGTGAAAGGAGCTTGCAGCTTGCCAACTGACAATTGCAAATCTCCCATTCCAGATTTGCAATCCCGCGGCCCCCGTGCTGCTTACGTGCACGTGCCATTCTGCGCCCATCGCTGCGGCTATTGCAACTTCACCTTGCTGGCCGGGCGGAATGACCTGATCGACGATTATCTACGGGCGATTGAAATCGAACTTCGCTGGATTGGCAAGCCGCACGAGGTGGACACGCTATTCTTCGGGGGTGGCACACCGACGCAATTGAACGACCAGCAGCTCCACCGACTCTTCGCCGCGACAACCCGCTGGTTCCCGCCGGCGAATCACTGCGAGCTCAGCTTGGAAGCCAATCCCGCGGATCTGACGGTCGCGCGACTCGACCATCTGGCGCAACTGGGCGTTTCGAGAATCAGCTTGGGCGGACAATCGTTCGACGCTGCCAAACTCGGCGTCTTGGAAAGAGATCACTCGCCGGAGGAGCTCAGCTCGGCGGTCGGCTGTTCCACGGAACGGATTCGTTCCGTTTCCGTCGATCTGATCTTCGGAACGCCGGGGGAAACGTCGGATGTGTGGCGGCAGGATCTCCAGCAACTAATCGCACTTGCGCCGGACCATGTTTCGACCTACGGGCTGACCTTCGAGCGCGGCACCAGCTATTGGACCCGGCGCGAAAAGGGCGAGCTTGAATCGCTCGACGAAGAACTCGAACGTGAAATGTACGCGCTGGCCATCGATACGCTCACCGATGCTGGTTACGAACACTACGAGGTTTCCAACTTCGCCATGCCGGGGCACCGCTGTCGGCACAACGAAGCCTACTGGGCCGGCGAAGAATACTACGCCGTCGGCCCGGGCGCCGCGCGGTATGTGAACGGCCGGCGCGAGATGAATCATCGCAGCACGACGACCTGGCTCAAACGCGTGCTCTCCGGGACATCGCCCGTGGCGGAAGTCGAGGAATTGAGCCCCGAAGATCGGGCGCGCGAGATGCTGGTTTTTGGCATGCGGCGACTGGCGGGCGTCGCGCGAGCCGACTTTGCCGACCGCAGCGGATTTGACCTCGATTTGCTTGCCGGCGATGCCTTGCCGCGGTTCGTGGAGCGGGGACTGTTGGCCGATGAAGGCAATCGCGTGCGATTGACGCGCGCCGGGCTGTTTGTCAGCGATTCGATATGGCCCTATTTTCTCAAACGCTAACCTCGCCTCCGGCGCCCACAAAAGCCCAGGGATGGCCATCCCTGGGGGGTGCGCGACGGAAGGTTTACACGCTTGTCGTTTCACCAACCGCTGCTCGCAGTTCGGCGAACTTCTCCTTGAGTTGCTCGACCTGCTTTTCGACTTTCTCCCGAGAAATGCGAATTCGTTCGCTAATTTTATCGGTCGACTTGCGAATCGTTTCGCACGAAGTGCTGACCTCGCCAAGGCTTTGTGCCTGTTTTTCAATTTCCAGAATCGCCGCCAGAATCGCCTCGAAATCAGCCGCTTGAGTCGTGCTCTGCCGGCCCGCGCGGATGCAAAGCGCCTTCGCCAGGGTCATGCCCACCTTCAGAAACAAATCACTCGCCGCGTCCTCGGCGTCCCAGACGACAAACACATCGTCGCCGTACCTGGACACGCAATCGATGCCGCTCGGAGCGGTGCGCTTGGAGAAAATAAAGAACCCCACCTGCGCCTCGCGATTCTTGCGGCCGGTCTCGATCTCGCTACGAGCATCCGAGAGTGAATAGACTGCTTTCTCCTTGGCCTCCACGACGATCTTGGAGCACGGAGCCGCGCTGTCGGGCCCCAGCTCGATCAGAAAATCACCCACTTTGCAGTTTTTGATCAGCCCCGTGGTCATGCCCGTGGGGGTGATAATGTCGCCTGCCTGCCTGCAATGGTGGCCGAGGATTTCTCCGACCGCGTCCTCAAACACCATTCCATGCCGCGTCGAGCGATCGGCTTCTTCCTTGCGGGCCACCATTTTGGCGAGTGCGATTTTCACTTCCTCCTGAAACTTGCCGTTGGCTTCGGAGTGTTCTTTCAGAATCGTCAATACCTCTCGCTTGAGTCGGGCAAGCGAACTGGTCTCGTCATCCAGCGTGAGATTGCTATGGATCGCCTCGCTGGTGGTTTGCAGCAGACCTTGCAGCCGGGAAAAGGCCGAGGCTTCGTTGTCGAGCGAAAACTCGCTGGTGATGGTCTTCTGCGCGCGATCGACGTTCCGCACCAGCCGGCTGAGCGCGGAATTCTCTTCGTCGAGCGAAAACTCCTTCACGACCGTGTCAATCTTCTCTTGCAGCTTGTCGGTAAGCTGGCCGTGTTTCTGGCCCAATTCCTCGACCAGCCGGGCAAGCGCCCCTTGTTTGTTGTCAAGTGAAAACTCTTTGAGCACGGTCTCGCGCTGCTGCGTTAGCTGCGTGCCCACCGTCTCGCGCAGCGCTGCCAGCAGACCCTGCGACTCGGTGGGGCTCAAGAGTTTCATCAGCGGGCTGGTTTCGCCGAAGTGGGCCAGTAGCGTCTTGCAGAGCTCAGAGTCCTGCGAGCCGATTTGCGAGCGCAAAAGACGCTCCAGATCGCCATCCTTTTCCACCAACCGTTTCACGCGTTCGTTGAAGCGGCCGCTTTCGGGATCAAAGTAATCCTTGAGCGAGGCCGCCACATGGTCTTGCACCACGCGGGAATGTTCGTCGAGTCGGCCGGCCAGCGCGCCCAGCATCCGTTGCGTTTCGCGTTGGATCAGATCCACGTCGAGCTGCCCGCGGGCCTGCCGTAGCGCCAACACACCAATCCGCAGCGCATCGAGCGCGAACTGGTCGCGGACGGGGCCTTCCGCATGGCGGCACAACTCCGCGATCGTTTCGGCATCCTTGACGAGCAATTCCAAGCTCAGCGAGTAGGGCAACCGGTCGCCGTCGAACTCATCTGACCGTGCGGTGCCGGCACGTTCAATTACCGCTTCCATGTCGGAGATCCTTTTTCGCAGCCCGCCGGGGACTGGCTCATTTTGCGGTGCGTTGGGAGCAAAACGTGCCTGTCCCCTTCTTAGGTGGGATTCGCGAGAGTTGACTGTGGATGGATGTCTCCAGTATGACCGAGCGCGGCGGACGGTCGCAAGAGGTTGAAGATTCGTGCCGGGACATTTGTCGCACTCCGTCATTCCACGATTTGCCAGTCCGACAGTTGCCGTGTAACCTCCTCCGCCGTCAGCGGACGTTGCTGAAGCGGTGGGATCGATTCAGCGGCTAGTTCGGGATGCCTGATGGCTTGCCACGAAGTCTCCACTTCGGTTTCCAGTGCCTGCAGCCACCCAGGAACCTCCAGGCCAACCCCCGAGGGTTCCTGCGTCAGCTCATTACATTCCTGTTCGAACACCGAGAAATAGCTTTCGTCATCCGGCGTTGCATTTCCGGCCAGCGCGGCGCGGCGCATGGTCTCCATGGCGGGACGAACCAGTGCCCGCACGCGATCGATCGTCAGCGGCCGCACGAAACGCTCGCCGACGCGATCGACAATCGTTGGCAAACGCATGCCGTACTTCCCAGGCAGCTCGGCCAGACGCTTTTCCAGCGAGTCTGCCACGCTTCCCGTGCGATCGGCGACGGCGCGACGCCACATCTCCGCGCCCTCCGACCGGCCGCGACGCACCAGGATCTCGTGGGCCAAAAGCACGGGCTTGAGCTGCCAGGCCACGCGCTCATACTGGGCCCGCACACGCAGAAAATCAAGCAGCGTGTACAGCAACTCGCCGCGGTCGGATTGCGTTGTGGTGTTGTTATAGTCGCGATACTCGTTGTAGTTCTCGGCAATCGCCTCCAGCACGAGGGTCAACCGCTTGACGGCCTCGACGCGCGGAATCTCTTGATCGAGTTCACGCAGCAGCAGAAATGAGTCTTCCTGCTCGGGATCTTCCAGCAATCTTTCGAACCAGGCGTCGACTCCCCCATGCAGGATCGCCCTCAGGTTGCCCAGATTCAAGAAATGTTGCGTGAACAAATCGTGGCCATATCGCTGGATGAACTCGCTCATGGCCG
>SXHT01000157.1 GCA_005773095.1 Planctomycetaceae bacterium | reverse complement strand
TTTCCGCCCGGAGGGCGCACGGGTGTTGCCAGGGCTTCCAGCCCCTGGATGCCGAGCCCATCATTCGCCTTTTGCCTGCCTCCGCCCGGAGGGCGGGCGAGACTCACTTGAATACCTCGCTGGCTTCGAACTCGATCCCATGCCGGCGGAGCAGCTCCAAAAACTCCGTCTTGTAGTCGAGTCGCTGGTGGTGCTCCTTCTGCCGCGCGATGTAGGCCTCGACTTCGGGCACGGCGGACTTGCTGACCGAAAAGCCGCCGTAACCTTCTTGCCACGCGAAGCGGCCGTGCTGCGGCAACGTCTCATGGATCCATTTTGAGGACCGGCCCTTGACTTGCCGAAGCATTTCGGAATGGGACAGGTCGGCGCGGTAGCGGACCAGCAGGTGAACGTGGTCCGGCATGCCGCCAATCGCCAACAACGCGCAGCGTAGATCGCGCAGGATTCCGCCGATGAAGGGGTAGAGACGCTCCTCCAAATCGGCAGTGATGAGCTGAGCCCGTCCCTTGGTGCTGAAGACGGCGTGATAGAAATTCTGCGTGTACGCGCTCGGCATCGCTCTGCTCCGTCCGCCCTCCGGGCGGGTTGGTCGTAGGGGGGTCGTCCGCCAGGGACTGAAAGTCCCTGGCTACCATCGTGCGCCCTCCGGGCGAGGAAGGGAAGCCAATGGCTTCGCCCGGAGGGCGTGGCGAAGGGCCCCGGGGAGTCCGAATCATCCTTTTCCGCCCGGAGGGCGGGCGGGTGTTGCCAGGGGCTTCAAGCCCCTGGATGCCGCCCGGGAATGGTCGAGTGCGAGAACAATCCCAACGGGACTGAATCATCCGGCCCAGCGGTTGCGAGTCCACGAGCTACCCTGGGTAGATTCCCCGCACGAGAGACATCCAACCCCGAAGGGGTTGAATCCCCGTGCCATGGCGATGCAACCCCGCACAGGGTTGAGTTCGGCCCGCCGCCCAGCAACCCCGGGGTAGCGGCCGCGCCGGAACCCCGGCTGAACGAAGGAAACCCGTTGGGATTCGCATCTATTCCCAAGTCTCGGCCACGACGGCCGGTTTGAGAACGGCGCCACGCCTCGCACGGCGCACCTTCAGCCAATCTTCGCTCGCCGTTTCGCCAGACAGGGCGGCAGCGGCCAGGTGGACCCGTTCCACCGCGACCGGGGCGAGCGCCAGCACATAGTCTCGGGCCACGAGCTTCTTCGCGGAGTCCCGGTCCGACGAGTTCGCCGTCTGGAACTGTCCCGCGGGCGCGGCGCCGTAAAGCCGGTCGACCGCCGCGGTGTCCAAGGCCTCGGTTCCATCGCCCATCGAATGAGCCCGCCGCGAGCGGCTGCCGCTCGGTTTGCCCCCCAACTTCGCAATGGCCAGATCGTAGACGTTGGTGGCCCCGGTGGGGCTGGCCACTTTCACATAGTACGACTTGCCCGCAGAGAGGCTCAGGGTCACCGCTTCGGTGTCGAAGCTGGTCGCGGAAGTGGCCAGAACGTTCTGCGTCGAATCATACACCATCAGATCCAGATTACCGTTCGCGTTGGTGAAACTGGTGGCGATACGGAACGTACCGCTCTTGGAAACCTGGAATCGCATGTAGTCGACATCCAAGCTGCTGTGAACGGTCAGGCCGGTCTGCGAGTTGCTGTTGAACTTGCCCAGGTACTTCGCCGCAGTAACGGTGTCGTTATTCTCAAAAATATCGGCGACGATCGCCGGCGGCGGCGGAGGCGGGGGGGCCGGCGGCTCAACGATCCCGCCGGCCTGCACCGCCAACGTGTAGGCGCCCATCCCAAACGCATCGCCGCTGGCCCCGTCGGCCACGATCGTATAGACCTGCCCGGCGGTGAGCCCACTCAGGCTGACCGTGGCCACCGTGCCGTACGCCGAGCCCACATCGGCCGACGCCACCAGGTTGCCCGCCGCATCGTACACCGACAATTTCGGGGCCAGGAAGCTCTTGCCGCGGGCATCGACCGACACGGTCAGCGTGCCGTCGCCGCCGGTGGGCGCCGTCACGCGGTAGTAGTCGACGTCGACCATACTGGTCAGATCGGCGGCCAGCGTCGCGCCGCCCCCGCCGCCCAGCGAGAGGGTGGTCGCCGTGGCGAAGGTGTCGTTCGAGGCCGCGGCGTCGTAGGCGTCGTGCTGTCGCGCGCCGTAGATGGCTTGCGCTCCGGCTATGTCGTCGGCAGCCAGCCCCGTGTAGACCGACGTGATCGTGGCGTACATGATGGGTCCCGACGTGCTGTGGTTCAGGCCGATCGAATGGCCGACCTCGTGGAGCATCGTCGAAAACAGGTCCAAGTACGCGCCGACCTTGAAGGTCGTATTCGGGTTGAGCGTGATGTCGCCCCCCAACGTCGATCCGCTGGGGAAATACGCGTAGGCCACGTAGCCATTGCTGAGCGGATGGGCGCCGATCCGGATATCGCCGAACCGGCTGTCCCCTTGCGCCGAACCGGACGTGCCCGACGCCAAACCGTTGTCCGTCACGAAGTGAAAGTTCAGCTTCGAGACGTTGGCCCAGGTCTGCAGGGAGCGCGCGATCTCTCGCTGCCAGACATCGCGGGGCGCCACGGCATCCAGTTCGGCGAACAGATTGCTGACGTAGCCTTCGGTCGCCGTGCCGTCGGGCAGGAAGCTGACCGAGACATTCGGATTGCTCCACTTCGAGCCGGTGACGGCGTACATCATCAGCCGGGCTTCGAGCGGCTCCACGTGAAATTTCCGACGGCGTGGCCGGCCGGCGCGAGACGTTGCAGTGCGGTTCCCCATCGCAGAAAGTGTGCGTGTCGACATGGCAGGCTCCCTTGAGATGAGGCGTTGGCGGGCGAGCACCGGCAAGTTGAACCCCGCAGCGCGCGCGAAAGCTTGGGACGTGGAGCTTTGCAGGTGTGGTGGTGGGCAGTTGCGCGATCCGGTTGCGGCGGAGCGCAATCTGCCCGGAGGTGACGTGCGTATCTGAACTCTAGGTCACCCCGGCCAGAATGCAAACGAGTCGGCTGAAATTCGACACGGCTTCTTCGAGGATATCGCGCCAGAATGAACGCTACGATCCGTTCGATCGCATTTTCACTCTCTTGTTCCTCGGTTGGATCATATATCGAACGAGCGTACGGCAACTTACATCGGTGATTTTAGTGCCGGAAATGCCCAGCTTCTGAATGTTTTGCGGCCGTTTGAGATGCGCTGCGCCCTGGTCGCTGATATCCGTGAAAAACAAACCAAGCTCTTCGAGTCCGACGAGCTCAGTTACGTATTGCATGCCCGCGTCGTTGATTTTTGTGCTGCGCTGCTAACGTCATAAATCTTCGCACGCTGCGCAAATTTTTCTGGAGTACAGGTCGTAAATACTGTCACGCATTTTGGTTGCGGCCAAAGCGAAGCGATGCCGCGCTGGGTCCTTCGTGGTTCCGATCCCCCGCGTCGCCGAGGTTCCAACGCTCTTGAGTGGCGGGCCAAGACAGGGGGGACAGGCCCATTTTCCCGGGAACCACGTTGGATAACCTCCCTGACCGAACGATGCGTCTCTGGCGAATTCGCCGGGAAAATGAGCCAGTCCCCGACCCGTGAACGGTTACCTTTACCAACCCGATTGTGCCACACACCGCGAGAACTTCGCCACTCCTGTCCAACGTACGCAGCTTCCCGTCCCCGTCATTCAATCCTGCCCCAGGCCCCACTCAGAGGCAACTCGCAGGGAATTGCTGTTGCGGCCTCCGCAACCCCGACACTTGTTAAACATGGGCCAGGACCGATTCACCCCGGCGCAATCGTTACTGGCGGTTGACCCATCACCGCCCGCCGGCGGGACGGATTGAAAATCCGTCCTACGTCTTGCCGACGTACACTTTGGGGGTGATATCCATGGAAATCTTTGCACTGATCGCCGTGCTGGTCGCGATTGTCTGGGGCGCCGTGGTGATGCGCCGCGGTGGATTGCTGGCTGGCTGCGCGATCGTGCTGTTTGCCGGAATTGTGTTTGGCCCGCCGTTTTTCAATCTGCCAGGCGGACCCATGCCGATCACGATCGATCGCGCACTCTTGGGATTGCTGCTGATCATTTACGGAGTGTATCGCTGGCTCGGCTGGACTGAGCCGCGTTCCATGACCGCAGCCGACCTGCTGCTGGTCGTCCTGATCGGCATCATGACACTCAATGTGTTCTCGCACGACTGGCGGATCAATCGCTCTCAACCGCTGTCTTACCTGCTGTTCTTTTGGTTCATGCCGGCAGCGATCTACTGGATCGCCAGGCACGCCAGCTTCGGCGTGCGTGAATTGCAGTGGCTATTTGCTGCGTTCGCCGGGCTGGGAATCTATTTGGCGGCGACCGCCGTGTTGGAAGCTCAAGGTCTGTGCCAGCTGGTTTTCCCGCGATACATCACTTCGCCAAGGTCACTGGAGTTTTTGGGGCGCGGGCGCGGACCACTCCTCAATCCGCCCGGCAACGGGGTGTTGATGGCATTGTGTCTTTCATGCGGACTGATGATGTGGCCGAGGTTCGATCGCAGGGGAAAAATGTTGCTCGCCGCCGGCTTTGCACCGCTCATGCTGGCTGGCATGTACTTCACGCTGACTCGCAGCGTGTGGATGGGGGGGGCGGCTGCGCTGGCCATTGTCGCGGGTCTTTCGATGCCACGACGCCTGCGGACACCGGCGATCGTCGGCGGCCTCATCGCCTGCGCTTTCGTCGTCGCCGTCAAGTGGGACAGCCTGATGGCATTCAAACGCGACAAAAATCTGTCGGCAGCGGAAACTGCCGACTCAACCACGCTACGACCAATCTTCGCCTACGTGGCCTGGCAAATGTTTCTCGACCGCCCGACGATGGGCTGCGGACTGGCGCATTACTCGGATGAACAGAAACCCTTTCTGCACGACCGTTCCTCCGAACTTGTGCTCTCCAAAGCACGACCCTATGTGCAGCACAATGCGGTACTGTCGCTGCTCGTGGAGACGGGAATGGCCGGCTTGACCGTGTTTCTGTTGCTGATTGCGCATTGGGTGCGCGAGGCATGGCGACTGTGGCGGCAGACTTCCACCCCCTTGGAGATACGACAGGCTGGGCTGGTGTTTCTGGCGCTGATGGCGGGTTACTTCCCCAACTCCATGTTCCACGACACCACGATCATCGCCATGATGAACATGGTCGTTTTCTTCTGGGGCGGCCTGGTTGTAAACCTCATGACGCCACCCGAAGAATCGGACGATCGCCCGGCACGGGCCTCCCGATCCCGCCAGATCGCCAGCCGCCAGTTTTCCTAGCATTGTCGGACAATGGGCCGGGTCCGAAAGCGACCGCACTTGAAGTGTGCCTGCTACTACCCAGCGACGCCCTGGCTCGGGCTGCTGATGTGATTCATAAGCCTGGCAGTCGGAATCAGGCTGCCCAAGTTACCCACCGCTTTGATGCGAAAGAATGAGCCAATCGCGCCCACGACCGCACGCTGCTCGGCCGCGGTCAGTTCCGGGAAAATCGGAAGGGCAATCGTCTCGGCCGCGGCACGCTCCGACTCCGGTAAACTTCCCGGCCGGTAGCCAAGTGACTTAAAGCACTCTTGCAAGTGCAATGGCACGGGGTAGTAGATCTCGGTGCCAATCTTAAGATTTGCCAGATGCTCGCGCAGCGGATCGCGCTTGCCACCAGGGACACGCACAATGTACTGGTTCCAAACGTGCCGGCGCTGGGCCCCAGTGGCGGGCAAGCCTAGCACCTGGTCCAATCCGGCGGCGGCAAACAATGCGTGGTAGCGCTTCGCGTTGACTTCGCGCTGGTCAGACCAGTCGTCCAAATGGGGCAGCTTGACGTTAAGCACCGCGGCCTGAAGCGTGTCTAGCCGGCTATTGATGCCGACCAACTGGTGATAATAACGCGGTTGCATGCCGTGCAGCCGCAATAGCTTCAGTTTGTCAGCCAACTGTGCGTTATTCGTCGTGAGCGCCCCGCCATCGCCAAAACCGCCCAGGTTTTTTGTCGGATAGAAGCTGATGCAGCCAAGATCGCCAAGCGATCCAGCACGTTGCCCGTGATACTCCGCTCCGATGGCTTGGGCCGCGTCCTCGATGACGGCCAGATTGTGCTTCTTACCAATCCGGTTGATCTCGTCCATCTCGGCACACTGGCCGTAGAGATGCACGGGAATAATGGCCTTGGTGGCGGGCGTGATCAAGCTTTCGATTTGGGCCGGGTCGATGTTGTACGTCGTCGGTTCGAGGTCGACAAACACCGCCTTGGCTCCCGTGCGCCAGACCGCGCCGGCCGTCGCGAAGAATGTGTAACTGGGCAACAGCACTTCGTCGCCATGCCCGATATCGTAGGCCATCAGGGCCAGAAGCAGTGCATCGCTGCCCGACGCGCAGGCGATTGCGTATTTCGCGTGGCAATACTCGGCCAGCGATAACTCGAGCTGCTCGCAATCGGGGCCGAGCACGAAACGCCCGCTATCGCAGACCCGCGCGACGGCAGCCATGATCTCGGTCCTGAGCGGCTGATACTGCCGGCTGACATCCAACAGCGGCACGGGCGTAACAGCATTGACCAGTGGCACCGAAGTACCACCGAAAGAGTCCAATCGCGAGGCAGAATTCATCGTGACCGCAAGCCTCCATGCAGCAGGTAGCAAATGGGGTCGGGAGTCGGTTTCACGCGATGGAGTTCCCCCCTGGGGCGGTCTTCATTCGCCGCCTAAAGGCGGAACTCCAACCAGCGCGAGTCTTAACCCCTTCAACATCCAAGCGGCGAAACGACGTGCTAGCAACCAGCCGTCATCCGTGACCGATGGAAGCCTCATCGGGGCGGACAATACGGCGAAGGCCGGTCACGGTCAAGGCCGAACCGTTGGCGCGCCGGCTGCTGGCGAAACGCCTTCGAAAGGCACACGCGTTGCGCCGCTCCAGAGATGCTCCAGCCCATAGTAGGCACGAGTCTCATCATCGAACATGTGAACCACGATATCGCCGAAGTCCAGCAGGATCCAGCGGCTTTCCTGATAGCCTTCCCTGCCGAGCCGCCTATCCCCGTATTCGCCTTGCATCACGCGGTCAATTTCTTCGCTGATGGCATGCAGCTGACGCCGGCTGGCGCCCGTCACGAGCACGAAGTAATCAAACACGCTTGTAAGTTCGCGCAAGTCAAGAATGATAATGTCCCGTCCGCGGCTAAGTTCGGCGGTGCGGGCCGCGGCTAAGGCGCGATCCAAGCTGCGATTGGGTTGACTGGTGGTGACACGGGCCGAGCGAGCGATGGCCAACGTTGTTCCTCACACGATGAGTAGTTGAGACACAAGGACCATGATTAATTTTACCTCGAAGCCTCGATAAGCGAAGAGGCCCCATGCGATCGAATCGTTCGGTTTTCTCGATTGTGACGCCGTAACCGTTCATGGGCCAAGAGAGGGGGACAGGCACATTTTCCCGGGAACCACGTTGGACAACCTCCTGACAGAACCCTGTGCCTCCGGCGAATTCGCCGGGAAAATAAGCCAGTCCCCGGCCCGTGAACGGTTACGTGACGCCCTTGCCAGGCGTTCGCAGCCTGCTATCGTGGGCAGAGAAACGGTCGCACGGAGCCGACATCCGAACGGAACCCCTCACCCCTCACCCCGTATGTCCGACTGGCTTAAAGAGGGCTCGCGGGCCCCCGAATTCACGCTTCCGTCCGACGATGGCTCGAAGATTAAGCTCTCCAGCCTCAGGGGCGGCCCGGTCGTGCTGTACTTTTATCCCAAAGACGACACACCTGGCTGTACCCGCGAGGCCTGCGCGTTTCGCGACCAGAAATCGGCGATTGCGAAGCTTGGGGCCAAGGTGTTCGGCATAAGCGCCGATAGCGTCGAGAGCCACGTCAGGTTCCGCGATAAGTTCCAACTCAATTTTCCGCTGCTGGCGGACACCGATCACAAGCTTTCTGAAAGATACGGTGCTTGGCGCGAAAAGAACATGTACGGCAAGAAGTCGATGGGCATCCAGCGATCAACATTTCTGATCGACGCCGAAGGCAAAGTCGCCAAGGTCTGGAAGAAAGTGCAAGTCGACGGCCACGATGAGGAAGTGCTCGCGGCCCTGAAAGAACTGTAAAGCCGGCGATGGCATCGCCGGAAGCAATCACGTGCAATTTCCGCAGTGCCCCTTGAGCAATACTTCCGTGATCTGACCTACGCCGGACGACTTTGTCTCCTTGGGGTCAGTCACGCTGACGCTCACGCCAGGCAAACAAGAAACTTCCCCGCAATCGACACACACAAAATGCGGATGATCGCTAACGTGCTCTTTCGATCCCGCGATGGTCACCTCAAACCGCCATGTGTGGTCCCCGAAATCCACTCGGTTGGCAATGCCGGCGTCGGCCAACTCCATCAGATTCCGGTAGACGGTCACGCGATCAAAGCCGGTCGAGGCGAGCTTTTCGGCCACTTCAGCATGGCTCAGGGGCGAAGCGCCGGCGATCAACTCTCTGAGCACCGCGATCCGTGCCGCCGTCGCCCGTAATCCCGCGGCACGAATCCGCTCGCGGGCAGGGTCGGCGGGAGAAACTTGTGAATCGCGGTCCATGACTACGATTCTACCAGATTGCCTTCGACTTAGGAACCGAGCGTGAAATCGACAGATCAACAAACCCATTCCCTGCCAGAACGATGCACCTCTGGCGAATTCGCCGGGAAAATGAGCCAGTCCCCGGCCCGTGGACGGTTACGCCGATCTTATCACCGCTGTGGCGAGGCGGTCAGGAAGCGGTCGTAGGAGCCGTCGGAAAACCGGCCCGACGCCTACGATCCGTCCTCGTGCTGGATGTCCTCGATCAGCGCCAGGAAGCGATTCATGGACTCCAATCGCCGCGTCATTTCGGGATCGAGACAGGCGTGGATTGCGCGGGCCAGGTTTTCATTAATGCCGGGTCGAAGTTGGCGGATATCCGTCGGCTCGGTGATGCCGTGCCTCATGGCATCAATGCCCGTGCCGCGCGGCCAAGGCAGGTCGCCGGTGCAAATCTCAAACGCCGTCACGCCAAAGGCAAACACATCAATGAGCTTGCTCGTGGGCCTGCGGCGCACGATCTCGGGAGCCATGTAGTTGGGCGTACCCGTGCGCACACCCGGCTGGCGAAATTGCGGTGTATCGGGCAAGGTTAAACCGAAATCGATCAGCTTCACCTGGTTTCCGGCGCGATTGACGACAATGTTTCGCGGGCAGATGTCGCGATGGATGAACTTCAAGCGGTGAATCTCAGCCAGTGCCTCCGCGGTTTGGCGGATAATCGTCACGCGGTTGCCGTCGAGCAGGGGACTCTTTGCCACGAGCACCGAGTTGAGCCCGGGCCCGTCCAAGTATTCCATCACAAGGAACTGCTCACCGTTGGTCGTCAGGCCGTGCTCAATCGTCTTCACAATG